>DATGUQ010000241.1:0-3213 GCA_035301145.1 Brachybacterium sp.
GATCGTCGACGCCTCCTTCGCCGAGAACGCCGGCGGCTGACGGCCGCGGCACAGAGGACGACCGGCCCGCCGAGGATCAGCGCATTTCTGCCGAACTCTCCGCTCTCGCGCTGATGCGCTGGCGCGTTGAGAGTGCTCAGACCCAGCCGTGGCGGCGTGCGATCGCGACCGCCTCGTGACGATTGGCGGCCTGCAGCTTCGCCTGGGCGTTGGAGAGGTAGTTGCGCACCGTCCCCTCGGCCAGGTGCGCGCGGCGCGCGATCTGCTCGACGCTGGCACCGTCGGCCGCGTACTCGAGCACGTCGGATTCGCGCGGGGTCAGCGGGGAATCACCCGAGGAGATGGTCTCCGCGGCCAGCTCCGGGTCGATCGCCCGCCGCCCGGCGGCCACGGCCCGCACCGCCTGGGCCAGCTGCTCGGCCGAGGTGGTCTTGGGCAGGAACCCGAGGATCCCTTGTTCCAGGGCACGTTTGAGGTAGCCGGGACGGGCGTGGGAGGTCAGGATCAGGCAGCGGGTCCCCGGGGAGATCCTCGCGATCTCGGCGCACACGCCGAGCCCGTCACCATCGGGCAGCTGCAGGTCCACCACCGCGGTATCGGGGGTGTGCTCTCGAATCAGGGCGATCCCGTCAGCGGCGGTGCCGCCCTCGGCGACGACGCGAAGATCCTCCTCGAGGCCGAGCATGGTCGCCAGGGCCGAGCGGATCACGTTCTCGTCGTCGATGAGCACCACGCTCAGACTCGCTGCGGCCCCGGTCATGGTCTCTCCCCACGGTGCGAAGGATCCGCCGCCACGATGGTGTCGATGTCGATGTCGGTGTCGATGTCGGTGTCGGTGTCGGTGTCGGTGCGTGCGCCCGTGCCGGGAGCCGCGGGGTCGTCGGTGCCGGCGTCGGAGTCGCTGAACTTGACTTCGAGAGTGAAGACGTCTCCGTCGAGGACAGCAGTGAGCACAGCATCCGCGCCGAGGCGCTCGCGCAGACCGGTCAGGCCGCTGCCCTCGGTGATCCTGCGCCCCTGCGGCGCGCCGTCGTTGCTCAGGCGGATCCCCTCGGGAGCCAGGGAGACGATGACATGCCGGGGCTCGGAGTGGCGCAGGATGTTGGTCCCACCCTCGCGCAGCACCCACTCTGCCACCTGGTCGTGGCGATCCGGGATCTCCTCGGCCGAGCCCTGCACGTTCACCTCCACCCGCGCCGAGCGCAGCAGGGAGACGGTGCCCTGCAGCTCCGCCTCCAGGTTCACCTCGCGGTAGCCGCGCACCAGGGCACGGATCTCGGCGAGGGAGGTGCGGGCGATCTGGGCGGCCTCACGGCTGTGCTCGAGGGCGCGGTCGTCCCCGCGCTCGACCAGCTGGGCGACCAGTTCCGACTTCACCGCGATGGCCGAGAGATCCCGGCCGGAGACATCGTGCAGGTCGCGGGCGAAACGCATTCGCTCCTCGGCGACGGCGAGCTGGGACTGCGCCATGCGGGCATCCTCCAGCTCTCGCACCAGTGCAGCCAGCCACAGCGAGGACCGCACCGCGGCGGTCGCGGCCGTGACGATCGCGGCGAACGGTGCGCCGACGCCTGGGGAGGGCTCAAGAACGTTGACGAGCAGCGCCAGGGCGATCGCGGCGAGGAGACTCCACCACCACGGAACCCGGATCAGAGCGCTCACCGTGAGCACGCCCAGCGATATCAGCAGCGGCCAGGCAGAGGCGCCGACGGAACCGGGGAGGACGAGGAGGATCACCAGGGCCAGGGAGGGGAGGACGACCGCCCCAGCCGTCCAGGGGCGCGCGTCCAGCACTCCGACCCGGGGCAGATCCCAGCGTCCGTGCTCCAGCGGAGCGGGTCCATGCACCCAGCCGCGCAGCGCGGCGCGGGCCGACCACGCACCCAAGACGGTCTGCACCGCGATCAGGGCGAAGGACAGCGGAGCCGCGCGAGCACCTTCGGTGAGGGGCGGGCCCACGACGATCGCGAGCACGAACGGCACCATCGCGACAATCAGCACGACCGACCACAGGGTGTAGACGAAGAAGATCGTCCACTGCCGTCCCTGGGTGCGGGTGCTCACCGTCTGCTCCTCCGTCGTCCCGGTGGCCGTCGGCCATCTGACGAGGAGCCTACCGAGGTCGGTGCGCCTCGGACGCCGGTCACGGGGCGAGGGTGGTCAGGGCACCGCCGAACAGGCCGAACAGCATGCCCCAGGCGAGGATCGAGATGCCCATCCACAGGTAGACGCGGCCCTTGGTGGCGCCGAGGGCCACCAGGGTGGGCGCGGTGATCTGGGAGGCGACCACGAGCGGCCCCAGCAGGCACACCCCGGGCACCCCGTACTTGTCCAGAGCGGCGGCGACCTTGGAGCGGAAGCGACCGGAGGTGGCGGCCTGGACGGTGGCAACTTGTGTGGCGGTGCCCGGCACGGCGGCACCCGGCGTTGAGGACGCCGGGACGGTCGCGGCGCGGCCGCGGATGACGGCGTCGCGCGCCCCACCGGCCAGAGCGGTGACGGCGAAGGTTGCCAGCAGGTTGCCGAGCACGGCGGCGGGGACGGCGATCAGCGGATGGATGCCCACCAGAGTGCCCAGGAAGCTGCCCAGGTAGGACTCGACGAAAGGGATGGCTCCGACCGGAACCAGTGCGGGCACCTGTTGCCAGGGGTCGAGCCCGGAGACGAAGGAGGTCAGCTGAGTGAAGAAGTCCTGGAGCATGAAGGTCCTTTCGGTACTCGGATGGGAGCAGGGGGGAACGGTGTCGAGCCAGGGGCGCGGCAGGACGCCGGGAAAGGGGGCCGGGGTCGAGCGGTGACGTGTGGGTCCCTGTCTCAGCCGGCTCAGCCCCGCGGAACCCGGGCCCTAGCGGTGGCGACACGGGCCGTGTCGGGAAGGCCGGGGGAGTGGGATCGCGGCTGCCCCTCGCTCATGCCACCCACTCTCCCGTCGCAGCGCGCCGACCAGTAGGGCGGGCCGTCATCGGCCGATGTGGATCCTGCATCGCCAAGCGAGGAGAAATGTCAATGATCGCCCCGGGGAAGGTGACCATCCCGTGGTCGACCAGAATGATTGACCAACTTGTTCGCCCAAAGGATCATCGACGTATGGACATCGAGATCGGATCAGGGCACGCCGGCCCGGCGGGCACACCCCGGGTGGTGAAGGTTCACGACGCCAAGACGCGACTGTCCGAACTGCTGCGTGACGTGGAGCAGGGAGCGGAGATCACG
>DATGUQ010000242.1:0-2615 GCA_035301145.1 Brachybacterium sp.
CGTCTACGCGATGTTCGACGGCGGCTACCGCCCCGACCGCTCCTTCTCGAAGTGCGCGAAGGTCGTCGGCGAGGTGATGGGCAACTACCACCCCCACGGCGACTCCGCGATCTACGACGCGATGGTGCGCCTGGTGCAGCCGTGGTCGATGCGCTACCCGCTCATCCTCGGGCAGGGCAACTTCGGCTCCGCCGGCGACGACGGCGCCGCGGCCCCGCGCTACACCGAGTGCAAGATGGCGCCGCTGGCCCTCGAGCTGGTGCGCGACATCGAGCAGGACACCGTGGACATGCAGGGCAACTACGACAACACGGTCGACGAGCCCACCGTGCTGCCCGCCCGCTTCCCGAACCTGCTGGTCAACGGCTCCGCCGGCATCGCCGTCGGCATGGCCACGAACATCCCGCCGCACAACCTGCGCGAGGTGGCCGACGCCGTCCAGTGGCTGCTGAAGAACCACGAGGCCACCAAGCCCGAGCTGCTCGAGGCCTGCCTGCAGCGCATCAAGGGCCCGGACTTCCCCTCCGGCGCCACGATCGTGGGCACCTCCGGGATCGAGGACGCCTACCGCACCGGGCGCGGCTCCATCACCCAGCGCGCCGTGGTCTCCACCGAGGAGATCAACGGCCGGATGTCGCTCGTGGTCACCGAGCTGCCCTACCAGGTCAACCCCGACACCCTCGCGCGCAAGATCGCCGAGATGGTCAAGCTCGGCAAGATCCAGGGCATCGCCGACATCACCGACGAGACCTCCGGCCGCACCGGCCAGCGCCTGGTCATCACCCTCAAGCGCGACGCCGTGGCGAAGGTGGTGCTCAACAACCTCTACAAGCACACCCAGCTGCAGGAGAACTTCTCCGCGAACATGCTGGCGCTGGCGAACGGGGTGCCGCGCACCCTGTCGATCGACTCCTTCGTGCGCGAGTGGACCAAGCACCAGATCGACGTCATCGTGCGCCGCACGAAGTTCCGCCTGCGCAAGGCCGAGGAGCAGATCCACATCTTCCGCGGCTACCTCAAGGCGCTCGACGCGCTCGACGAGGTCATCGCGCTGATCCGCCGCTCCCCGGACGTCGACGAGGCCCGCACCGGGCTGATGGACCTGCTCGAGATCGACGAGATCCAGGCCAACGCCATCCTCGCGATGCAGCTGCGCCGCCTGGCCGCCCTGGAGCGCCAGAAGATCATCGAGGAGCACGACCGCCTGCAGGCCCTGATCGAGGAGTACACCGCGATCCTGGCCGATCCGCAGAAGCAGCGCGACATCGTCTCCGAGGAGCTCGCCGAGATCGTCGACCGCTACGGCGACGACCGCCGCACCGAGATCCTCCCCTTCGCCGGCGACATGGCGATGGAGGACCTCATCCCCGAGGAGGACATGGTCGTCACCATCACCCGGGGCGGCTACGTCAAGCGCACCCGGGAGGACCAGTACCGAGCCCAGAAACGCGGCGGCAAGGGGGTGCGGGGGGCCTCGCTGCGCGAGGACGACGTGGTCGAGCACTTCTTCACCACCACCACCCACCGCTGGCTGCTGTTCTTCACCAACCAGGGCCGCGTCTACCGCGCCAAGGGTTATGAGCTGCCCGAGGCGCCGCGGGACGCGAAGGGCCAGCACGTGGCGAACCTGATGGCCTTCCAGCCCGATGAGCACATCGCCTCGGTGCTCGCGATCGACAGCTACGAGGACGCGCAGTACCTGGTGCTCGCGACCGAGTCCGGGCTGGTGAAGAAGACCGCCATGACGGCCTTCGACTCGAGCCGCACCGGTGGCATCATCGCCATCAACCTGCGTGACATCGACGGCCCCGACGGCACCCACCCGGACCGTGTGATCGCCGCCCGGGCGGTCGACGGCGACGACCAGATCCTGCTGGTCTCCCGCAACGGCCAGTCCGTGCGGATGCCCGCCGACGACGGCACCCTGCGCCCCACCGGTCGCGCCACCAGCGGCGTGACCGGCATGAAGTTCCGCCACGACGACCGGCTGCTGGCCATGGACGTGGTGCGCCCCGACAGCTTCGTCATCACCGTCACCGACGGCGGCTTCGCCAAGCGCACCAGCATCGAGGAGTACCGCCTCCAGGGCCGGGGCGGGCTCGGCATCCGGGTCGCGAAGCTGCCGGACGACCGCGGCCACCTGGTGGGCGCGGCCGTGGTCGAGGAGGCGGACGAGCTGCTGGTGGTGATGGAGCGCGGCCGTGTGGTGCGCTCCAAGGTCGCCGAGGTCCCGGCCAAGGGCCGCACCACCATGGGCGTCGTCTTCGCCAAGCCCGACAAGGGCGACCGCATCCTGCTGGTCACCACCGGCCAGGAGTCCGAGGTCGACGAGGACGAGGCCGAGGCGCCCGAGATCGTCGACACCGAGCCCGCCGCGTCGGCGGAGCCCGGGGGCGAGGATGGGGGCGAGATCTCCGCGCAGGGCGCGTCCGAGGGTGTGACGGCGCAGGACGATGTTCTAGGCTCTGACGAGTCCGACCAGTCGTCGACCGACGACGCCGACCCGAACGAGGAGTGATCCGTGAGCACGAGTGACTCGAGGACCACCACCGGGCCCGACGGCCCGGCAGAGTCCACGTCCAAGCTCCCGGCCTTCTCGGAGAAGCCGTCGGCGC
>DATGUQ010000243.1:0-3261 GCA_035301145.1 Brachybacterium sp.
CTGGATGCGGGTCTGGAGGTCCGCCCAGCCGATCACCTCGAGCGACACCTCGATGCCGGACTCCTCGGTGAACTTCTCCAGGACGGGCGTGAGCACCTCCTTGTCGTTCTCGAGGCTGGTGCCCTGGTTCGAGGCCCAGTACGTGAGCGATCCGGGCGAGTCGTTGGTGCCGCCGCCGCTCGACCCGGAGCCGCAGGCGGCGAGGCCCGCGGCGGTCGCGGCGGCGAGAGGGGCAGCGGACAGAAGTGTGCGTCGTCGCATCGGAGGACTCCTTGGTGGCGCCGTCATCGGTGAGCGGTCGCAGAGGGGGACAGTTGAGGACTGCCGCTCCGGCCGGTACGGGGAGACCGGAGCTTAATCGATTCGAACTGAATCGATTCGGCGAGTATGGCCCGCCCACGACGGGGGTGTCAACGACGTCAGGTCACGGAGCCGTCACGAAGAAGGGACGGCCAGGTCAGGCGGGTGTCGGGCGGGCGCGGGGTCAGCGCGCCGCGGTCGACTCGCGGGGCACGAGCGACGCCGGGGCCACGACGGTGTCCCCACCGGCGGCGAGGCCTCCCTCGATCAGGCGCACCAGCAGGTCCCCGGCCGAGCGGCCCATGTCGAAGGGGCGGCGGCTGAGCGCGGTGATGCCGGGTGAGGTGACCTCGGCGAGGAGGGAGTCGTCCCAGCTCAGCAGCCCGAGGTCGCGGGGCACCTCGATCTCGTGGCTCGCGGCGGCGCGCAGGGCGCCCAGCGCGATCAGATCGCTCGAGGCGATCACCGCCGGGCGCTCGCCGAGGGTGAGGTCGACGCTCTCGAACGCCGCCCGGCCGGACGGGATCGTGTAGGCCCCGGAGGCGTGCGCGTGCGCGATGCCGTGCCGTGCGCACAGGGCCCGCAGCAGCGTGAGACGACGCTGCTCGTGCGCGTAGGCGAGGGGGCCGGTCAGCTGCAGGCAGCTGTCGAAGCCCTGCTCGAGGATGTGGGTGATCACGGTCTCGGCGTCCTCCGCCTCGGCGGTGGTGACCATCACGAACTCCTCCGGGCCCGTGTAGTGGCCCAGCACCGCGAAGTCCAGCCCCAGCGCGTCGAGCACCGCCGGCCGGTGGTCGTCCGCGGCCATGTCCAGCAGCACCACCCCGTCCACGCGGCGCTGGTGCGCCCAGGCGCGGAAGACGTCGACCTCCTCATCGGCGCCGCCGCGTACGAAGCGCAGCATCAGCTCGTAGCCGTGAGCACTGGTCGCGGACTCGATGCCCGCGGTCACGGCGGAGTAGAACGGCTCGCGGGAGACCTCCTCCGGGTCCCGCACCAGCACCAGCCCGATGTTCCCGCTGCGACCCCGCCGCAGGGCCTGCGCACCCGAATGCGGGGTCCAGCCCACGGCGCGCGCATGCTCCCGCACCCGTTCCCGCATCGCCGCGCCCACCCCGGGTTTGTCGTTCAGGGCGTAGCTGACCGTCGCGGGCGAGACGCCGAGGTCGCGCGCGATCGTGGCGACGGTGGGGCGGGAGGACTTCCGCGGCATGGGGCGACTCCAGGGCGAGGTCGAGGACGGCGGCCGGGACGGGACGCGGGGCGCTGCGGGACGAGACGGCCGAGCGTCGGGCGACGACCACGGGGCTGGGTGCGGTCATGATAGTTCCCGGTCGTGGGAGCGGGCCGGAGACCGCGTGCCGGGCCCGGCCCGGGCAGGCCCGAGGGCCGTAGGGTCGTGCCATGTCGCTCCCCACCGCCGCCGCGCCCGAGGAGATCGCCGTCTCCCACTGCCTGCTCGACGCCCGCGCGGAGGTGCTCGACGCCGACGGGGCGGAGCGCCCGTACTACGCGGCGAGCACCATCAAGCTCCACGTGCTGCTGGCCGCGCTGCGGGAGGCGGCGGGCGGCCGGCTCGACCTCTCGAGGACCGTCCCCGCCACGCGCACCTTCATCGGCACCGACGGCGCGCCGTTCACCCTCGGCGGGGACCACCTGGACCCCACCCACCCGGCCGAGGGGCAGCCCGTCGCGGTGCGGGACCTGCTGCGGCGCATGATCGACCGCTCGAGCAACGAGGCCACCGACCACGTCGTGGAGCTGGTGGGCCTGGACGCGGTCGCGGCGACCATCCGCGCGCTGGGGCTGCGGAACACGCGTGTGGAACGGCTGATCGGGGATGCGGCCGCGCTGCGGGACGGAGCGACCAACGAGACCAGCGCCGCGGATCTCGCCCTGACCATGCGCGCCGCCGTGACCGCGGACGGCCTCGCCCCCGCGCTGCCGGCGAGCTCGCTCGACCTCGCCCGCGGCGCGCTGCGGGCGCAGCGGATCCCCGTCATCGCCCGTGCGCTGCGGGACGGGGTCCGGTGGGGGTCGAAGTCGGGCTGGGTGGACGGGTACCGGCACGACGTCGCCTTCGTCGGCGATCCGGACGGCGAGGACCTGCGCCTGCTGGCGGTGATGACGGCGGGCCTCGCCCCGCAGCAGGCCGACGCCCGGATCGCGGAGCGGGTGCGGCAGCTGCTGCCGGACCTCGCCGTCTGAACGGTTCGCGGCCGAAGGGGTTGGGCCGGTCAGCCGGCCAGGTGCACCCGTCGTGCCCCGGCGTACTCGCCGGTCGGGTCGTACTCGGTCAGCGACATGATCTCGACGCTGCGTGCGGCGTTCGGCGCCTGCATGATCAGGTCGTCGCCGAGGTGCAGCGCGACGTGCCGGATCGAGGTGCCGCCCGGCTCGGTCGCGAAGAACACCAGGTCGCCGCGCTGCAGATCCTCCCGCTCGACCGGCTCGAGACCGCAGTGGTGCATCTGGTCCCCGGCGTCGCGATGGATCGTGATGCCGTGGTGGTGGAACAGGGAGTACGTGTACCCGGAGCAGTCGAAGCCGTAGGCGCTCACCCCAGCCCACAGGTACCGCAGCCCCAGGAACCGCTCACCGGTGGCGACGATGTCCTCGACCGTGGGCAGGGGCGGGCGCTCGCCGTGCCCGCGCACCACGACGTCCTCCGCCGGCAGATAGGCGGGGCGCCCGCCCGGGACGGCGACCTCCACGGCCTTCGCCGTCCGCCCGAGCACGGGCAGGATCGTGTCGAAGGAGACCGGGATCCCTGGATGGTCCCCCGAGGGAGTGCCGGTCAGGGTGCTGGTCAGCGCGGTGACGGTGGCGGTCGGTGCGGAGGCGGCGAGGGCGGCGAAGTCCTCGTCGACCACCAGCTGCACGGTGGGGACCCAGCCCGGGTAGCCGCGCGGATCGCGCGGAGTGGGCTGGGCGGTGACCACGATGTGCGCCCAGTCGCCG
>DATGUQ010000244.1:0-11604 GCA_035301145.1 Brachybacterium sp.
TGCGTCGATGACGTACCAGGAACGCTCGACATCGCCGGGCTTCGGGGTGAACGTACGCACTCGTGCCTTCTTCTCTCGTCGTGGTGCCCGGGCGGCAGGACGCCGACCAGGCACGGTTCGATGGACCGTGGGCACGCTTCCTTCGGGTAAAAGCATGGCCCCTGAGGCTGTGCCCGGGCCGCTCCGCACACGACGCGACGGCGGTCCTGGATGTGGGTGAGATCCCGATCGCGCCGTACGGTGAGGAACGGCAGCGGAATCGGGCACACATCGAGGCACAACGACGGCTCATGCTACGGGGCGCGCGAGCGGAGCGTCAACGCGGAACAGCTGTTCGCGATGTGATCTGCGCCCGGTCCGACCGGGGTGGCGCAGCCGGTCCGTCCGGGCCGCGCGGTCAGTCCGACTCGGCCGGGGCCGGCTGCTCGAGCGGCAGCGGCTGGCGCAGGGTGCGGGTGCGGGCCGCCCATGCGGCGAGCTCCTCGTCCGGCGGGTAGGCGACATGGTCGAGGGTGAGGCCCTGCGGGGGGCACAGCGGTGCGGCGCCGACGCCGTCACGGGTGGCGGCCTCGCGGGTGCGGGCGGCGAGCACCTCGGCCGGCCAGGACTCGTCCCGTCGGCCCTCCCCCACGGAGATCAGCGCGCCCACCAGGGAGCGGACCATGTGGTGGCAGAAGGCATCGGCGACCACGGTGGCGACGATCAGCCCTTCGTCGGCCCGGCCCTCGCCGGGCCGCTCCCAACGCAGCTCCCGCAGCTCGCGGACGGTGCTCGCCCCCACGCGCGGCCTGCAGTAGGAGAGGAAGTCGTGCTCGCCCAGCAACGCTGCGCTCGCCCGCGCCATCGCCTCGACGTCCAACGGCCGACGATGGCGCAGCACGTCCCGGCGCAGCGGGTCGTGGGCGGCGGGGCCGTCCGAGATCCGGTAGCGGTAGCGGCGCCACTGCGCACCGAACCGGGCGTCGAAGTCGTCGGGCACCTCGCGGGCCACATGCACCACGACGTCCTCGGGCAGCACCCCGGCGAGCCGGGTCACGAGCGCCTCGGCGGGGCTGCGCTGGGAGCGTCCGGGCAGGGTGGCGAGCACGGCGTCGGGCAGGTCCAGGTGGCAGACCTGGCCGCGGGCGTGCACCCCGGCGTCGGTGCGGCCGGCGACGGTGACGCGGGCCGGGACACGGGCGATCCTGCCCAGCGCCTTCTCGAGCTCGCCCTGGACGGTGCGCTGACCCGGCTGGGCCGCCCAGCCGTGGAAGTCGGTGCCGTCATAGGAGAGGTCCAGTCGCAGGCGGGTCGCGCCGCGGCCGCGGCGAGCAGGGGCCGGGGCGGGTGCGGTGACGTGGGACAGCTCGACGGGCATGCGGTCGATCGTATCGGGACGGCCGCGGCCGGAGCTGCGTGCGCAAACCCGGGCCACGTACCCGTCGGCCAGCAGCTGTTCGAGGTGACCGCGCACGGTGTTCTCGTGCAGCCCGGTCGCGCGGGCGAGGGTCGCGGTCGACACGGGCGCGCGCTGGGACTCGACGGTGCGCAGCACGGACTCCCGCGAGGAGGAGTGGCGCCGACCGGTCGAGGCGGCACGGGGCCTGCTCGACGGCCTGCTCGGCATCTTCTCCGCGGACAGCACCGTAATATGTCGCCGACGACCCACCGCCCCCATCGAAGGAGACGCCCATGGCGGACATCCAGATCAACCGCTCCCGGGAGGAGGCGGTCGAGCAGCGCCCGGCCCAGCAGGGCTGCGCCTGCGGCGAGCACGACGAGGGCATCCCCGAGCTGGACGTGCAGACGATCCCGCACGCGGTGCGCCACGCCTCGATCTTCGGCGCGCTCGAGTCGCTCTCCCCCGGCAACGCACTGATCCTCTCCGCCACGCATGATCCGGTCCCGCTGCTCATGCAGCTCGAGGCCAAGCACGGGGACGCCTTCCGGGCCGAGTACCGCGACCGCGGCCCGGAGCGCTGGCGGATCCTGGTGCGCCGCGCCGTCTGAGCGGGGCAGCGCGCCGCGGCTCAACAGAGTGGTGCGGGCAACGACTGCCCCCAGCTCCGCGCCACACTGTGGTCACCTACGCGGGACCGACTCGCACCCGCACCCACTCGCCCGCGAAAAGAAGGACCCCCCATCAGCTCCTGGTGCCCTGCGAAAGAGGCATCCGAGACAGCCCGGCGCTTCGCGCATTGCGGCCGCACGAGTAAGAACTGTGTGCGACTCTGCGATCCAGGCGTCGGAGCGCCTGCTTTTCACCATGCCGAGCAGCGCGCCCGCCTGGGCTCGAGACGCGATGACAGGGAAGCTCGGCGGCAATGTCATCTGCCGCGATGGCGGATGGACGGTGTACAGCGAACAAATCTGTCACGGCCGCGCGGTGAACGTCGATGCGGCCACTCTTGCGGTACGCTGAGTATCATTCTTCTGCGCGACAGATGATTCCTCGCACGCGCGGACCCCGGTGCCGAGAGACAACGGCGCGCCTGGGTGGCTCTCACCACGCATTGGAGCACCCATGACCAAAATCGTTCGCACCGTCGCGTGCATAGACGGCTCGCAGATGCTCTACCGGGCGGAGTTCGGGTTCCCCGCCCGTATCCGGAACCGAGCGGGGTACGACGTGACAGCTCTTTTCGGCTTTCTTGCATTGACCAGGAAGGCTCTGATCAGCTCTCCAAAGAGGCCAACCCACGCAGTCGTGGTCTTCGATGCCGATGCGCCGACCCACCGTTCTACGCTCGACCACAGATATCGTGCGACACGTCAGCCACTGCTCAATGGAAGCCCGACCAATCCCTTCAGGCATCTGCCATGGATCCTCCGAGCGCTCCAGGCATGGGGAATGGCATGTATCGAACACACGACGTCCGAAGCGGACGACGTGATCGCCTCGCTGATCTCGCAACGGGGCGCCGAGAAGGACGAGCGTTGGATAGTCATCAGCCGCGACAAGGACTTCCATCAACTAGTGTCCGATCGCGTAACTCAATGGGACCCCACGCGGGGTGGAGACAAGGGGTGGATAACCCCCTCGGTCATCGCCGAACGTTACGGGGTGCATGCGGTCCAGTGGTGCGATTACGTCTCCCTGGTCGGTGACAGGTCCGACGGAATGCCTGGCATTCGAGGAGTCGGCCCCGTCACCGCAGCCCGCCTTCTCGGGGATGGCCGGGCCCTCGAGGACATCGCCGATCAGTTCGGTCGCGCGGATTTCATGGATGCGCTCAATCAACGCGCGTTGCACCGCCTGCGGACCGACGTGCAGCTGACATCGACCAAATCGTCACCCTTACCCACCGAAGGACTGCGTCCAGCCGCGCAGGTACTTGAACAGCTCGAACTCTGGGACGCCTCATATCCGTGATCGTCGCGCCGCGGCCGCCCTGCCGCGTGCCGCAGTGCGGTCAGCTGCCCGGCGCAGAGCCGCGCCTGGGTACCCTGGCCCGCGTGAAGATCCTCGTCATCGGCTCCGGTGGTCGCGAGCACGCGATCATCCGGCGTCTCGCCGCAGACCATCCCGCCCCCGAGCTGCACGCCGCGCCCGGAAACCCCGGCATCGCGCAGCTCGCCGCCACCCACGACGTCGCCGTCGGCGACCTGGACGGCCAAGTGCGCCTGGCCGGCGAGCTGCAGCCGGACCTGGTGGTGATCGGCCCCGAGGCACCGCTGGTGGCCGGGGCCGCCGACCGCCTCCGCGAGGCCGGGCAGACGGTGTTCGGCCCGTCGGCCGCCGCCGCGCACCTGGAGGGCTCGAAGTCCTGGGCGAAGGAGGTCATGGCCGCGGCCGGCGTGCCCACCGCCGCGTCGGTCACCGTCACCGCGCTCGAGCAGCTCGGAGCGGGCCTGGACCGGGTCAACCCGCTGGGCGATGTGCCCTTCGTGGTCAAGGCCGACGGCCTCGCCGCCGGCAAGGGCGTGGTGGTCACCGAGGACCGCGACGCCGCGATCACCCACGCCGAGGCGGTGCTCGCCGCCGGCGGCCGCGTGGTGCTCGAGGAGTTCCTGGACGGCCCCGAGGTCTCACTGTTCTGCGTGAGCGACGGCACCCGGGTGGTGCCGCTGGCCCCCGCCCAGGACTTCAAGCGCGCACTGGACGACGACGAGGGCCCGAACACCGGGGGCATGGGCGCCTACTCCCCCCTCCCCTGGGCCCCGGAGGGCCTGACCGAGGAGGTCCTCGACACGGTCGCCCGGCCGACGATCGCCGAGCTCGCAGGGCGCGGCACCCCCTTCGTGGGCGTGCTCTACTGCGGCCTCGCCCTCACCTCGCGCGGGCTGCGGGTGGTGGAGTTCAACGCCCGCTTCGGCGACCCGGAGACCCAGGTGGTCCTGGAGCGGCTCACCTCCCCCTTCGCGCCGCTGCTGCTGGCCGCCGCCCGCGGCGAGCTCGCGGACGGCACGGAGCTGACCTGGAGCGAGCAGGCCGCGGTCACCGTGGTGCTCGCCTGCGCCGGATACCCGGCGGCCGTGCGCACCGGCGACCCGATCACCGGGCTCGAGACCTGCGAGGCGCTCGGCGCGCACGTGATCCACGCCGGCACCGCCGTCGTGGACGACACCCTCGTCAGCGCCGGGGGCCGGGTGCTGTCCGTGGTCGCCACCGGCGAGGACCTCGAGCAGGCCCGGTCCCGTGCGCTCGCGGCCACCGAGCAGATCGTGCTCGACGGCAGCCATCACCGCACCGACATCGCCCGCCGCGCCGCCTCCGGAGCGCTCGGCACGAGCGAGGAGACCGCATGAGCATCGCCGCGCCCCTGGTCGAGGCCCCACAGCTGGCGGGCTGGGACCACATCGTCTCCGGGAAGGTCCGCGAGCTGTACGTCCCGGCGGGCATCGCCCCGTCGGCGGCACAGGAGGTGCTGGTGGTCGCCACCGACCGCATCAGCGCCTACGACCACTCCCTGCAGCCCGGCATCCCGGACAAGGGCCGGCTGCTCACCGGGATCAGCCTGTTCTGGTTCGAGCAGCTGGCGGACATCGTGCCCCACCACGTGCTCTCGGCCACCGACGTGCCGGAGGCCGTGGCCGGGCGCGCGGTGCGCTGCCGCGGCCTGGACATGGTCGAGCTCGAGTGCATCGCCCGCGGTCACCTGACCGGCTCGGGCCTGGCCGACTACCGCGCGGGCGGCTCCGTGGGCGGGCACGTGCTGCCGTCGGGCCTCGTGGAGGCCTCCCGGCTGGAACCGGCGATCTTCACCCCGTCGACGAAGGCCGGCCCCGGCGAGCACGACGAGAACATCACCGTCGCGCAGGCGCGGGAGCTGCTGGGCGAGGAGCTCACCGAGCAGCTCGAGACCCTGACCCTCGCCGTGTTCGAGCGGGCCCGCAGGATCGCCGACGAGCGCGGCATCATCCTCGCCGACACCAAGCTCGAGTTCGGCCGCTCCCGCGTGGACGGGACGCTGACGCTCGGCGACGAGGTGCTCACCCCGGACTCGAGCCGGTTCTGGTCCGCGGACACCTACGCCCCCGGCCGCACCCCACCGAGCCTGGACAAGCAGTTCGTGCGCGACTGGCTGACCTCCCCCGCCTCCGGCTGGTCCAAGGGCTCCACCACGGCGCCGCCGGAGCTGCCGGCCGAGGTGGTCGCCCAGACCCGCCGGCGGTACGTCGAGGCCTACGAACGCCTCACCGGCCAGGCGTTCTGAGCGGGGTGCTCCGCTCGGGCGGGGCCCTCACACCAGGACCAGCACTGCCGCGACCGCGATCGTGACCCCGAGGGCGAGGAGCGCGTCGGCCGCTTCGAGCGGCACGGGCCGCCAGAGCGTGCGAGGTCCCGCACCGAGCCCCCGCGACTCGAGGGCGAAGGCGACCCGGTCCGCACGGCGCACCGCATCGACCAGCAGCGAGAAGGCGCATCGGATCCGGTCCCGGGCGCGCAGGCGGGCCACGCGTCCCTGCGGCGTCAGCGGCAGCCGGACCCGATGGGCGCGCGTGATCGTCTCCCACTGCTGCGGCAGATCGTCCAGCACCCGGCGCCCGGCCAGCAGCGCATAGGCGTAGCGGGCCGGCAGGCGCGCATGCTGCTGCAGGCTCACCACGGTGCTGCGCGGATCGGTGGCCCGCGTGACCACGACCGCGCCGAGGCCGATCACCAGCGCACGCAGCGCGAGGGCCGCTCCCAGCACGATGCCCTCCTGCGTGATCCGCACCGGCAGCTCGGGCCAGGGCTCGTACCCGGGCCGGCTGAGCACGTTCACGGAGAAGACACCGACCGCGAAGGCCAGGAACGGCAGCTGGGCGCGCAGCATCCGCACCGGGCCCAGCCGGCACCCGAGCATCGCCCCCGCGGCCAGCAGCACGTACAGGACCGCCAGCGGAGCCGGGTCGGTCAGGGCGATGCAGGCGATGCTGAGCGCGGTCAGCAGTCCCAGCAGGACGGTGGGGTTGCGGCGGGCGAGCCAGGGACGCTCGCGGATGCGCGGCTCGGCTGCTACGGCCGACGGGGATGCGGGCGCGGGGACGGCGCCCTCCGGGTCGGCGCGGAGGCCTGCCCGGCGCAGCAGGTCATGATCCTGCAGCAGGGTGGCCGGGCTCATCGGGCCGTGCACCCGCCCCTCGGAGAGCACGACGACCTCGTCGGCCGCCTCCACGGTCCGCAGATCGTGGGTGGCGACCACCACGCCGTGCCCGTCGCGGGCGGCCTCCCGCAGCTGCGTGTGGACGGTGCGCGCGGCGGCGCGATCCAGTCCGTATCCGGGTTCGTCGGCCAGCAGCACCGGCCGGTGCGCGAGCAGCATCGCCCCGATCGCGAGGCGCCGCTGCTGACCGCCGGAGAGGGCGAACGGGCTCGCCTCCCGTCGCTCGTCGAGTCCGAGCCGTGAGCGCATCGCCGCCACCTGCTCGGGGGCGGCTCCGGAGGCGGCGAGCTCCCCGTCCACGGTGTCGGCCACGAACTGGGATTCGGGGCGTTGGAAGACGAGCCCCGCGGCGGCGCCCTCGACCTCGCCGCGCAGCGGCGCATCCAGGCGGGACAGCGCCCCCAGCAGCGTCGACTTCCCGGCGCCGTTGCGGCCCACGACCGCGAGCATCCGGCCGGCCCGCACCGTGAGGTCGACCCCGGTCAGCACGGCGCGCTCCCCGTGGCCGAGATCGGCGCCGCGCACGGTGAGCAGCGGCTCCTCCGGGGCGACGGCGTCCGGCGCGCACGGCACCGGTGCGGGCGCTGCGACGCACTCGGCATCGGGCGCCGCGGCCGGATCGCTCTCCTGCACGAGCCTCCGCTCGACCTCGTGCGGCAGCCAGCAGCCGGCCTCGCGCAGCGTCGCGCCGTGCCGGGCGAGCACCTCGGCGGTCGGCCCGTCGGCGAGCACCCGGCCCGAGGCGTCGAGGGCGACGGTGCGCGGCGGCAGCCCGTCGATGCCGTGCTCCCCCGCCCAGTCGTCGAGGCGGTGCTCGACGAGCACGGCCGCGACCTCGCCGGCGGCGGTGGCGGCGCGGACGGCCTCGCGCACCGCCGCGACCCCGTCGGCGTCGAGCATCGCGGTGGGCTCGTCCAGCAGCAGCAGGCGCGGGCCGGCCACCAGCGCGGCGGCGAGCCCCGCCCGCTGGAGCTGACCGCCCGACAGGGTCGCGGCGGCGCGCCCGCCGAGCCCGGCGAGACCGGCCGCGTCGAGCGCCTCGTCGATGCGCGGGCCGATCTGTGCGCGCGGGACGCAGCGGCTCTCGAGGGGCAGCGCGACGTCGTCGGCGACCTGCGGGAGGCAGACACCGCTCGCCGGGTCCTGCCCCAGGTACCCGACCATCTCGGACGCGGCGAGGACACCACCGGCGACCGGGTCCGTCCCGCCCACTCGCACCGTGCCGGTGACCCGGGCCCGCTGATGGGCCGGGATCGCCCCGGCGAGCGTGCGCAGCAGCGTGGACTTCCCGCTCCCGCTGGGCCCGAGCAGCAGCAGCTGCTCCCCCGCGTCGAGGCTCCCGGTCCAGGGGCCGACGCCGGCACCGGAGGGCAGCACCACCTCGAGGTCCCGCGCGGCGACCACCGGCTCCGCGCAGGGGGCACGGCCCGCTGCGGTCGGGAGCGCCGACGCCTCAGCGGACATGGCGCTGCGGGATCGTGTCGGACCGGCCGGCGGCGCCGATCGCGAAGTTCGCGAGCACCCCGGTGCGCTCGAGCGCCCGGACGATCACCTTCGCCAGCAGCCCGCCGAGCACGATCCCGGAGAGCACCTGCACCCCGAGCCGGAGGGTGAGGAGGTCCTGCCCGTACCAGCCCATCCGGTACGCGGTCCAGAAGAACACCAGGCCCGCGCCGAGCGCCCCGGACGCCGCGAACACGCCCCAGCCGTAGCGGCGGTAGCGCGTCAGGGCGAAGGGCAGCTCGCTGCCGATCCCCTGCAGGGCGGCGGAGAGCACCAGCAGCGGCCCGACGGGGTTGCCGAGGAACACCACCTCGATGATCGCGGCGAGCATCTCGGCGAGGACCCCCACGCCCGGACGGCGCAGGATCGCCAGCGCGATCGGCGCCACCAGCAGCCAGGAGCCGAACACCAGGTGCTGGGCGAGGTCGCCGGCCGGGCCCATCGCGATGGCGAGGCCGTTCCACGCCTGGACGAACACCCAGTACAGGAAGCCGAACACCACGGCGAGCACGACGATCAGCACGATCTCCCGCAGCGACAGCCGGGCACGGGCCGGCGCCGTCGGGGTCTGCACGGCGTTCATCGGCCCGCCTCGAGCTCGCGCTCCTCGTGGGAGGGGCTGTTCAGGGAGAGGGTGAGATGGCTGGTGACGTGCTGGACGCTGCGGCCCACCAGCAGCCAACCGGCCACGGCCGTGGCGATGACCTCGCCGACATCGCCCTCGAGACGGGTGACGAAGTGCTCGGATCCGCGGAACGTCCCCCGCTCCCTGGCGTTCTCGATCGCGGCGTGGATGTCGCGCATGTGGTCGGGTGCGGTGCCGTCGGCCGTGACCTGGTCGGCGAGCGGGTACAGCGCCCATTCGCCGGAGGCGTACCGACCGGTGCGGCGCGGGGCCGGGACGTCGGTGCGGCGGGGGCCGGCACCGCCCGGCAGATCGCACACCGCCTCGCCGGGGCAGCCGCGCGAGAGGGTCACGGAGAGAGTGCAGTGGTGCCCAGTCTCCGCGAGGTCGGCGGCGAGGTCGATCAGGTACCGCTGCAGCGAGGCCTCGTGACCGCCGAGGTAGGTCGAGACGTCCCCGGTCTCGCGCACCAGACCGGTCTGGTCCAGGCGGGAGAGGATGCCCACCAGCACGCGGGCGTAGTCGTCGGTCATCACGGCTGCGGTGACGCGGGCGCCGACGCCGAAGCCGAGCGGCGTCGCGGTGGGGTCGGCCTCCGGGGCGTCCGACGGGCCGCCGGACGCGGCCGTGCGGGCGGTGGTGCCGAGAGCGGGAGCAGGAATGCCTGCAGGTGAGGCGATCATGGTCCGTGCCTTTCCAGACGGGCACGGGCGCGCGGCGACGTTCGCTCGGCGGAGCTCCCTGCGCCGGCATGATCCGGGTCAGGTTCTACGGTCGGAGTTGGAGAACTCCCTCTCAGCCCGGCCCACCGGACTCCCGTGCACGGGCACCAGCCTAGCGGCAGCGCGCGCAGCGGGGGGCGCCGTCCGGGCACGGGAGGGCCGGAGAGGTCAGGCGGGACCCTCGATGAGCGGCACGAAGACGTACGCCCCGTGCACGCTCTGCTCGAGCGTCTCCCCGCGGCGCACGATCCTCCGCATCCGCTCGGCGACGGGGATGACCAGGATCCCGCCCTCGCCCAGCTGCGCCGGCAGGGACGGCGGCAGTGTGCGCGCCCCGGCGGAGACCAGGATGCGGTCGAAGGGGGCGTCGTCCGGTGCGCCGAGCACGCCCGGCCGGGCCTCGCGGATCTCCGCCCGCGCCACGGGCACCGACTCGGCGAGCGCGGCACGCGCCGGGGCGAGCAGGGAGCGCTGCCGCTCCACGCCCAGCACCTCCCCGTCGGGTCCGACGAGATGGGCCAGCAGCGCAGTGGTCCAGCCGGAGCCGGCCCCGAGATCGAGCACCCGGTTCCCCTCGCGCACGTCGAGCAGGCGCAGCATGTCCGCCACGGTGGTGGGCTGCGAGTTGGTCTGCCCGTCCCCGATCGGCAGCGGCGCGTCCTGCCCGGCCAGATGCCGGTGCGAGGCGGGGAGGAAGCGGGCCCGCGGCACCGCCTCCATCGCCCGCGCGACCCGGTCGGCGGCGTCCGCGCCGTCCGCCGGGTCGGCGCTGTCCTTCCCGTGACTCATCGTGCTCCTCCAGAGGTCCTCAGGCCGCACCGACCTCGACGACCCCGTCGGCCGGCCAGTCGCGCACCTCGGTGCCCTCGGGGGCGAGGTCCGTGGACTGGCGCAGGAAGATCGGCCGGCCCACGTCGCTCGCGATCGCGTCGTGCACCGGCAGGGCGAGCACCGGGGCCACGGCGCGCAGGAAGTCGATGGTCTCGGCCATCTTCGACCAGGGGGCGACGACCGCGAAGGCGAGCACGTCGATGCCGCGGAACTCGGGGACCGGCTCGAGGGAGTCGCCCGTGATGCCCAGGCGCGGGCCGTCCCCGGCCGAGAGCACCAGTCCCGAGTTCCCCACACGGGGGATGTCCGGATGGATGATCGCGTGGCGGCCGCCGACGGCCTCGAGGCGCACGGCCGGCTCGCCCGGCGCAGCGGGCAGCTCGTGCACGTCCCCGGCGGGCAGCGCCCGCAGACGCCGGGCGGGGACCGCGTCGGCATCGTCCGCCGGCTCGGCCAGGAGCTCGGCCGTCTCCGGCTCGGCGATCACCTCGGCGCCCTGGGCCCGCTCGAGCACCTCCTGCAGCAGCGCACGGTCGACGTGGTCGGGATGCTGATGGGTGATGAGCACGGCGTCGAGCCCGGCGAGCAGCTCGGCGTCCAGCCCGCGCACGGCCTCGGCGCTGAACCCGCCGGGGTCGACGAGCAGGCGCCGCCCGGCGAGCTCCACGAGCAGGCAGGAATGGACGAGGTGACGGATCTTCATCGGGCCCTCCCGGGGTGGGTTCTGCGGTGCTTAGAACATATCCCCGCACGAGCCGTCTGCCCAGGCCCCCTCTCCCCCGCTCCGGCCGCTCCGGTGACGCCGCTCCCATCGTGGGCGGGGCGGCACCAGGGCACTCCGGATCGGTACGATGAGGGGGTCGGGTCCGGCCCGTCGGCCGCTCCGAGCACCGACCGTGCCCGCACCCGCAGCACGCATCCGTCAGGACCGCACCGCGCGGCCGTCGTCCCCAGGAGAGCACCCATGCCACGTGTCGTGGTCCACGTCATGCCCAAGCCGGAGATCCTCGACCCGCAGGGCAAGGCGGTCGCCGCCGCGCTGCCGCGTCTGGGCTTCGAGGGCATCGCCTCGGTCCGTCAGGGCAAGCGCTTCGAGCTCGAGGTCGAGGGCGAGGTCACCGAGCAGGTGCTCGCCTCCGTGCGCGAGGCCGCGGAGACCCTGCTGTCCAATCCCGTCATCGAGGACGTCGTCGCGATCGAGGTCGACGGCGCGGCCGACGGGGAGGCGCAGGCCTGATGCGCATCGGTGTGGTGACCTTCCCGGGCACGCTGGACGACCGGGACGCGCTGCGCGCCGTGCGGATCGGCGGTGCCGAGCCCGTCGCGCTCTGGCACGGCGACGACGATCTGCAGG
>DATGUQ010000245.1:0-7671 GCA_035301145.1 Brachybacterium sp.
GCGACCTCGATGTTCTTGACCAGCTTGGCGAACAGCTTGCCGCGCCTGGCATCGATGACGGCCTTCTTGTGCTTCGTGGTCGCCCACTTGGAATGCCCTGCCATCTCTCTCCTCCCGACTCTGCCGCCGTCCGACGGCGGATTGCCGCCCCATTCTAGGGCCAGGCCGCGCGGGGAGGTGCGGGGCAGGCAGAGGGCCCGGGGCCCCGCTCGTCGCTCAGCTGCGCACGACGGGCGCCGTGAGGGCGCCGATCAGCCGTCGGTCGGCGGTGATGTCCTCCAGCAGCTCGCGCTCACGCGCACGGGTCCTCGCCGTCGTCCGACCGAAGAGCACGCTGTGCCGCTCCATCCCCAGCGCGACAGCGGAGCGGATCAGGTGCCGCATGCCCATCCTGGCCACGGCCCCGTGGCGTGCCGCCCATGCCTCGGCCCGGCGGCGCCGGCGCATGGAGACCAGCATCGCCACCTCGTCCGGGGAGAACCAGCCGGCGCGCCCGTACTCCGAGAGCTGCCGGCGCAGGATGCGCTTCTCCCGCAGCCGCAGGAAGAGCACGATGCCCACCAGCAGCAGGAAGATCGGCACCTGGACGCTCGCGTAGTAGCGCAGGAAGCCCGCCAGCGGCGCCTCGGGGTCCACGGGGAGGAAGAACGTCGAGCCGTTCCACAGTGCGTGCAGCACCATGCCCAGCGAGAGCCCGCCGATCCCGAGGCCGAAGTACAGCATCAGCGAGCGCCGCTCGGCGGCGATCCCGAGCCCCAGCCCGCACAGCGCGGTGAAGGAGACGTGGGCGAAGGGCGAGAGGATGCCGCGCAGGAAGAAGGTCTGCCAGAACCCGGCGACCTCGCCCGCCGCCTGCGCCTCGTGGAAGGACTGGGCGAAGTAGAGGATGTTCTCGGTGAACGCGAAGCCCCCGGCGATCAGCGCCGCGTAGACGACCCCGTCGAGCGGGCCGGAGATGTATCGCCGCCCCCAGATCAGCAGCCCCAGCAGACCGGCGGACTTCATCGCCTCCTCGACCACGGGCGCCTGCACGACGGCGCCGAGGAAGGTGTCGATCAGCTGCGTCTCGTCCTCCGGGGAGATCCAGGCGTCGACGAAGGTGCCGAAGAACAGGGTCAGCAGCACCGAGCCGATCGCTCCCCAGGCGAAGGCGTAGACCAGCGACATCCGTGGCTGCGGCGTGTAGCGGTCCAGCCACCACACCGCGAGCAGGACCATCGCGACGGGCACCAGCGCGGCGGTGAACGCCACCAGCGAGGTGCCGAAGCCGAGCGGGAGGATCACGAAGACGTACAGCGCGACCGCGGAGGCGGCGAGCATCAGGAAGGACAGCCCGAACAGCGCCCAGCGCACCCACGGGCGGCGGCGCCTGCGCGGAGGACGGCTCGCGCCGAGCCGGTCGGGGGCGTTCGGCTCCGCCCGCACGACGTCGTACCCGTACGGGTCCGGCGCACCGTCACGGCCGCTGCCGGCGGCGTGCGGGGCGGGGCGGGGCGGGCTCCCGGTCGTGCTGGTCACGGACGCTCCTGCCTCTCCCCCGGTCGGTCCGGCCGGTCCCGGGCCCTCACCTGCGCGGCGCCGCCCGTCCGGCCTCGGTCATGGTAGCTCAGGGCCACGCGTCCGCGTACAGCCGACGGGTGTCGGCCAGCAGGATCGGGATCGCCTTGGTGCGCCCGACGACGGGCAGGAAGTTCGCGTCCCCCGGCCAGCGCGGCACGACGTGCTGGTGCAGGTGCGCGGCGATGCCGGCCCCGGCGACCTCGCCCTGGTTCATGCCCAGGTTGAAGCCGGCCGGCGCCGAGACCTCGCGGACCACCCGCATCGCGGTGCGGGTCAGCTCCGCCACCTCGAGCACCTCGGCCTCGTCGAGGTCGGTGTAGTCCGAGACGTGGCGGTAGGGGCACACCAGCAGATGACCCGAGTTGTACGGGTACAGGTTCAGGATCACGTACGCGCTGTCCCCGCGATGGACGATGAGCGCGTCCTCGTCGCTGCGCCGGGGGCCCGCGCAGAACGGGCACTGCTGGTCGTCGTGCGGGTCCTCGGGCTTGTTCTCGCCGCCGATGTAGGCCATGCGGTGCGGGGTCCACAGGCGCTGGGTGTCGTCGGGGACGCCCGCGAAGCCGCGGGCGTCCTCGATCCTGGGCTCGTGCGGCGAGCTCACACCTGCGCCTTGTCCCGGATCGCGGTGACGATCCGCTCGACCGCCGCGTCGACGTCGATGCCGTTGTCCTGGCTGCCGTCGCGCATGCGGAACGACACCGCGCCGTTGGCCTGGTCCTCGCCGCCGGCGATGAGCAGGTAGGGCACCTTCTCCTTGGTGTGGGTGCGGATCTTCTTCTGCATCCGGTCGTCGGAGGAGTCCACCTCGACCCGCACGCCGTGGGCGCGCAGCTTCGCAGCGACCTCCTCGAGGTAGGGCACGTACTCGGCCGCCACCGGGATCCCGACGACCTGCACGGGCGCGAGCCAGACGGGGAAGGCCCCGGCGTAGTGCTCCAGCAGCACCCCGAAGAACCGCTCGATGGAGCCGAACAGGGCGCGGTGGATCATCACCGGGCGCTGCCGGGAGCCGTCGGGAGCGGTGTACTCGAGCTCGAACAGCTCCGGCTCGAAGAAGTCCAGCTGGATGGTGGACAGCTGCCAGGTGCGGCCGATCGCATCCTTCGCCTGCACGGAGATCTTCGGTCCGTAGAACGCGGCGCCGCCCGGGTCGGGCACGAGCTCGAGGCCGGAGGCGGTGGCGACCTCCTCCAGGGTGCGGGTCGCCTCCTCCCACGTCGACTCGTCGCCGACCGACTTCTCGGGATCCCGGGTGGACAGCTCGAGGTAGAAGTCGTCCAGGCCGTAGTCCTTCAGCAGGCCCAGCACGAAGTCCAGGGTGCCGGCGATCTCGTCGCGCATCTGGTCACGGGTGGTGTAGATGTGCGCGTCGTCCTGGGTGAAGCCGCGGGCGCGGGTCAGGCCGTGGACCACGCCGGACTTCTCGTAGCGGTAGACGTGGCCGAACTCGAACAGCCGCAGCGGCAGCTCGCGGTAGGAGCGCCCTCGGGAGGAGTAGACGAGGTTGTGCATCGGGCAGTTCATGGGCTTGAGGTAGTAGTCCTGGCCCTGCTTGGTGATGTTGCCCTCGGCGTCGGTCTCCTCGTCGACGTGCATCGGGGGGTACATCCCCTCGGCGTACCACTCGAGGTGCTTGGAGGTCTCGAAGAGGTTCTTCTTGGTGATGTGAGGGGTGGAGACGAACGAGTAGCCGGCCTCGACGTGGCGCCGGCGCGAGTAGTCCTCCATCTCCATCCTGATCATCGCGCCCTTGGGGTGGAACACGGGCAGGCCGGAGCCGATCTCGTCCGGGAAGGAGAACAGGTCCAGCTCGCTGCCCAGGCGGCGGTGGTCCCGGCGCTCGGCCTCGGCGATCCGCTCCTGATGGGCGCGCAGCTCCTCCTTGGTGGGCCAGGCGGTGCCGTAGATGCGCTGCAGCATCGGGTTCTCCTCGCTGCCGCGCCAGTAGGCCGCGGCGGAGCGGGTGAGCGCGAAGCCGTTGCCGATGAGCTTGGTCGAGGGCAGGTGCGGGCCGCGGCAGAGATCCGTCCAGACGGTCCGGCCCTTCCTGTCGACGTTGTCGTACATGGTCAGCCCGCCCGCACCGACCTCGACGCTCGCGCCCTCGGCGGCGTCGTCCGCGTTCGACTTCAGGCCGATCAGCTCGAGCTTGTACGGCTCGGAGGACTCCTCGGCACGGGCGGCGTCGTCGCTGATCTCGCGGCGCACGAAGCGCTGACCGGACTTGACGATCCGGTTCATCTCCTTCTCGAGCGCCTTGAGCGCCTCGGGGGTGAAGGGCTCGGCGACGTCGAAGTCGTAGTAGAAGCCGTCGGTGATGGGCGGGCCGATGCCGAGCTTCGCGTCGGGGTTCGTCCTCTGCACGGCCTGGGCGAGCACGTGGGCGGTGCTGTGGCGCAGGATCGAGAGCCCGTCGGGGCTGGAGATGTCGACGCCCTCGACGGCCTGCCCGTCGGCCAGGACGGTGTCCAGGTCGCGCAGCTCGCCGTCGATGCGCAGGGCGATGATCGAGGCGGTGCCCGCGAAGAGCTCGGTGCCCGTGGTCCCCTCGTCGATGTGCTGGGGCGATCCGTCGAGGGTGAGGGCGATCTGGGCCACGTGCTGCTCCTTGCGTGTCGGGGTGAGCCGGCCGACGATGCCGGCTCCGCGGGCCATCCTATCGGGGTGCGCGGGGCTCCTCGTGCTCCGTCCGGACCGGCTCGTCGGGGGGCCCGGCGACGGGCAGGCGCAGGGTGAGGGTGGAGCCCTCCCCGTGCCAGGACTCGAGGGTCGCGGTGCCGCCGTGGCGCTCGAGGATCGCCCGGACGAGCGGCAGGCCGAGCCCGGTCCCCTCGATGCCGCGCGACTCGCGGGAGCGGCTCAGCTCCTCCCACACCGTCTCGAGCTCGTCGGCGGGGATGCCGTGCCCGGTGTCGGCGATCTCGAGCAGGATCATGCCGTCCTCCTCGCGGCCGCGCACCTCGATCGCGTCCTGCTCCTCGGAGTACTTCACGGCGTTGCTCAGCGCATTGGCGAGGACGAGGTAGAGCAGATCCTCGTCGCCGACGAGATGCGGCAGGGGTCGCGGGGCCCGGGGCAGCGCGACGGTGACCTGCCGGCTGACCGCACCGGGCAGCTCCGTCATCGCGTCGACCGCCTCCTCGACGAGGGCGGTGATGTCGATCGGGGCGAGCTCGAGCGCGGTCTCCTCGACCTCGCCGAGGCGCCGCAGGTCGCGCAGCAGCCCGGTGAGCCGTTGGGACTGGGCGTCGATGCTCGCGCGCTGGCGGTCGGAGGGCTCGTCGGCGAGGGCGACGCGGATCCCCTGGATGGGGTTCTTCAACTCGTGGTCGAGGCGGGTGAGGACGCGGCGATGGCGGGCGGCGAGCTGCTCGAGGGCCTGCCGCCTGGCCTGCTCGGCCCGTCGGCGCTCGCGATGGGCGGCGAGCAGCGCCGGGGCGAGCACGGCGGTCGCTGCGGCGCCGAGCAGCAGCGGAATCCAGGTGAGGCGGCCGAGGACGTAGACCCGCGCCCCACCGCCGGCGGCGAGCCAGACCAGGCTCGCGAGGAGGCCGAGCAGGAGCGGGCCGAGACCGACTGCGAGCCGGGCGGCGAGGTCACGGCTCATGCCCGCACCACCGGGTGCACGAAGCGGTAGCCGAGACCGGGGACGGTCTCGAGGTAGACGGGACGGGAGGCGTCGTCGCCGAGGGCACCGCGGATCTCGGCGATCCGGTGGTCGACCGCGCGGGTGGTGACGATCGCGTCGAAGCCCCACACCGTCTGCAGCAGGCGGTCTCGGCCGATGACCTCGTCGGGGTGGGCCATGAGGAACTCCAGCAGCGCGAAGGCGCGCGGGGTGAGCTGCTTCTCGACCCCGTCCAGGAGGACGCGCCGGGCGGGCCGGTCGATGCGCAGCGCCCCGGCCCGCAGGCTCCCGGCGGCGCTGAGCGGGGCCGTGCCGGCGCTCGCGCGGCGCAGCACGGCGCGCAGGCGGGCGAGCAGCTCCTGCGGGTCGAAGGGCTTGTTGAGGTAGTCGTCGGCTCCCTCGTCCAGGGCCGCGGCGCGTTCGAAGCTCTCGCCGACGCGGGTGAGGAGGATGACGGGCAGCCAGTCGTGCTCGGCGCGGATGCGGCGCAGCACCTCGCGACCGTCCATGTCCGGCATCATCACGTCGAGGATCACGAGATCGGGCCGGCGCCGGGCGACGGCCGTGAGCGCCGCGGTCCCGTCACCGGCCTCCTCGACCTCGAGACCGCTGCGCTCGAGGACGGGGCCGAGGTGCTCCCGGATGGTCGCGTCGTCGTCCACCAGGAGCACCCGCGGCCGCGGGGCACCGGTCGGCTCAGCCGTCATAGCGGATCTCGACGCGACGGTTCTGGGCGCGCGCGTCGGGGTCGTCCTGCCCCTCATCGGCCACGGGCTCGCCGTCCCCGTGCCCGGTGACGGTGAGATCGAGGTCGGGGCGCGCTTCGCGGATCGGGGCGGCGACGGCCTCGGCACGCTCCTCGGAGAGGACCTGGTTGCCGCGCCGGTAGGGGACCGAGTCCGTGTGCCCGTCGATGCTCACCTCGGCGCCGCGGGGCACGTCCTGGACCAGATCGACGACCCGCGTCGCGGCGGTCTCGGAGATCTCGGCGGAGCCGGTCGCGAAGAGGATGTCGGTGCTGAGGGTGATCTCGGTGGCGCCGCCGTCGGTGCTGGTCCGCTCGAGCGGCTGGATCGCCCCCTCGAGCGGGAAGATCCCCTCGTCGAGCTCGATGATGCCGCCCTCCAGAGGGAGCACGTCATCCTCGGCGAGGGCGGGGGCGAGGGTGCCGCCGAGCAGGACGGCGGCGGCGAGGGCGAGACGTCCGGCGCCCCTCATCGGATCTCGACCCCGGTGGCGGGCGTCGCCCCTTCGACGAGCATCACGTCCATGGCGGTGACGTCCTCGGGCGGGGCGGCGAACATGGCGTAGCCGTGGAGGGTCTGCCCGGGGCGGAACTCCGCCCCCTGACTGTCCGTCTGCGCCTGCTCCGCACCGTTGCGGAGCACGGTGTGCTTGGTGAGGTTGACCGGGTCGATGAGGTAGGGGCTCCAGATCTCGTCCCCGAGATAGTCGTACAGCCAGTACGCCTCGTCCTCCTCCGCGCTCTCGACGACGAAGGAGACCAGGGCGATCAGCCGCTTCCCGTCACGGCGCAGCTCGTGCAGGGAGACGGTGAGGGCGGCGTCGGGGTCCCCTTCCACGGTCGCGGGGACGCTCGCGGTGGCGACGGCCTCGGGCAGCTCGCCGAGGTCGATCGGCGCCTCCTCGTCCACGACCTCCTCGCCTCCGTCGGAGGCGCCGCCGTCGGAGGCGGCGCCCTCCCCCTTCTCGGCCTCGGCGGTCCCGTCCTCCCCGGTCCCTCCCTCACCCGGATCGCCGGAGCCGATGGTGCATCCGGTGACGGCGGCGGTGCCGAGCAGTGCGACGGCGCCGAGGATCCCTCGCCGGGTGGCGAGCTGTCGTCGGGCGGCGGCGAGCATGGTGTCCTCCTTCATCCGGGGCGGCCCTGCGCCGCCCGTCCCCCTCAGCCTGCCGGATCGATGTCCCCGCATCGTCGCACCGCCGTCGTGGTCCGGGGACACGATGTCGCGATCCTGCGACACGTCGGCTCGGAGCTCTCCGCCGGTGTTCCCGGGCGCTGACCTCGCGCACGTCGAAGGCCCCGGTCCGAGGGACCGGGGCCTTCGAGGTGGTGGGCGATACTGGGATCGAACCAGTGACCTCTTCCGTGTCAGGGAAGCGCGCTACCGCTGCGCCAATCGCCCGTGGCGGCACCGTGTGGCGCCGACGGAGGTGGGTACGGGATTCGAACCCGTGTACACGGCTTTGCAGGCCGTTGCCTCGCCTCTCGGCCAACCCACCGGGGATGCTCGCGCATCATACGGAACAGCGCTCCCGACGAGATGTCGGGAGCGCCGCTCCCCCGGAGCGGACGACCGGATTCGAACCGGCGACCCTCACCTTGGCAAGGTGATGCTCTACCAGCTGAGCTACGTCCGCGTGACGGGATCCGAGGATCCGGTCGTGGGCGATACTGGGATCGAACCAGTGACCTCTTCCGTGTGAAGGAAGCGCGCTACCCCTGCGCCAATCGCCCT
>DATGUQ010000246.1:0-13111 GCA_035301145.1 Brachybacterium sp.
GATCCTCGCCGAGGACCTCGCCGAGCCCGCGACGTTCTTCGCCCAGCTCGACGCGGCGCTCGGCGCGACCGGGGCGTCCTGAGCCGGCGGCCGCGGAGAGGACCCGCGGCGCACGCGAGAGGACCGACGGCGCACCGGAGGGAGACTGCGGCGCACCGGAGGGAATCCGGCGACGTCGCTCGGGCAGCCCGGGCCCGGTCACGCGAGGCGGACGCCCCCACCACCGCTGTGTACGACAACACGCCCATCCGTTCCCCCGATTCCGTTCACCGGTGGACGGGATCGGGGGAATGGATGGGCGTGCCGCGCCGTGTGCTGCGGAGGTGCGTCGAGCGCTGCGGGCCCAGCCGCCTCGGGTGGCGCTGCGGGCCCAGCGGCCCTGGGCGGCGCTGCGGGCTCAGCGGCCCCGGGGGCGGCGGGGCGGGCCTCAGGCGGGGGAGGGCTGGTTCACCGCGTCGCGGGAGACGCGGACCATCTCCTCGCGCTCGACCACCTTGATGCGGGCGCGGGGCTCGCCGTCGGCGTCGACCGCGGCGGCGCCGAGGGCCTTCTCGTGCTCGTCCAGCGCCGTCCAGCCGTCCCAGGTCGTGTACTGGACGCCGCGGTCGTCGAGCAGGTCGAGGATCGCATCGTCCTCGCGCACGGGGGCGGAGGCGAGGGTGCCGGACTCGAGGTCCTCGAGCAGGCTGCCGATCGTCTCGAGGGCGTCGGACTTGGTCGCACCGATCAGGCCCACGGGACCGCGCTTGATCCAGCCGTTGGCGTAGAGGCCGGGCAGCACGGTGCCGTCGGCCGCGGTGATGCGGCCGGCCGCATTGGGGATCACGCCGCGGCGGGCGTCGTAGGGGATGCCAGGCAGCTCCGAGCCGTGGTACCCGACGGCGCGGTACACGGCGCCGAGCTCGTAGTCGACCATCTCGCCCGTGCCCTCGAGGTCGCCCTCGGCGTTCAGGCGGGTGCGCTCGAAGCGCATCCCGGTGACGTGGCCGTCCTCGCCCAGCACCTCGACCGGCCGGTGCCAGAAGTGCATGTGCAGGCGGCGGCGCACGGGGCCGCCCTCGCGGTCGGTCGGCTCCTCGCCGGCGGCCTCGCGGCGCTGCTGCTCCTCGAGCCAGCCCACGAAGGTCTGCACCACCTGGGAGGTGCGCCTGTCGGCGTTGATGGCCTCCCACTCGGCCTCGGTGATCTGCTCCAGATCGCGGGGGTCCATCACGACCTGCAGCCCCTTGGGGTGGGCGAGCTCGCGGGCCTCGAGCGGGGAGAACTTGGTCTGGGCGGGGCCGCGGCGACCGAAGATGTGCACGTCCGTGGTGGCGGCGGCCTGCAGGCCCTCGTGGACGTTGTCGGGGATCTCCGTGCGCAGCAGCTCGTCGGCGCTCTTGGACAGCACACGGGCCACGTCGAGGGCGACGTTGCCGTTGCCGATCACGGCCACCGCCTCGGCGTCGAGCTCCCAGGTGCGGGGGTAGTCGGGGTTGCCGTCGTACCAGGCCACGAAGTCGGCGGCGCCGTGGGAGCCGTCCAGTTCGATGCCGGGGATCGCGAGATCGGCGTCCTTGAGGGCGCCGGTGGCGAAGACGACCGCGTCGTAGTGGCGGCGCAGGTCATCGAGGGTGAGGTCGGTGCCGAACTCGACGTCGCCGAGGAAGCGGATGTCTCCGCGGCCCAGGATCCGGTGCAGGGCGGTGATGATCCCCTTGATCCGCGGATGGTCGGGGGCGACGCCGTAGCGGATCAGGCCGAAGGGCGTCGGGAAGCGGTCGAACAGATCGATGGAGACCTCGAGCTCCCCGTTCTTGACCTGCTTGGTCTTCAGCAGGGTCTCGGCGGCGTACACGCCGGCGGGGCCGGAGCCGATCACGGCCAGACGGAAGGGCTGCTGGGAGGAGGACATCTCACCTCGGTCTCGTGGCGCGGGGCGCCGGGTCGGATGCGTGCGGGGCGGCTGCGGTCGGCGCGCCGCACCTCGCTCTGCAGTGATTTCCGCACCACTGTATACGCGAAATTCGGCTACGCCCCGGCCACTGTGAGCTGGCCGACGTACGTCGGCGCGGTGCTCACGCAGGGCCGGTCCCGGCGGGCGGTTCGGGCACCACCCCCACCGAGACGTCCAGGGTGCTGGTCGCCCCCGGCGGGCCGACGACGATCCCCTTCAGCGGAGGGACGTCCGCGTAGTCCCGACCCCAGGCGGTGGTCACGAAGCGCTGATCCACGAAGGTGCGGTTGGTGGGGTCGATGTCCACCCAGCCGGTGCCGGGCACGAGCACGCTCAGCCAGGCATGGGAGGCGGCCGAGCCGATCATCTCGCCGACGGGGGCGGTGCCCAGCGCGCCCTCGGCCGACGGGGCGGTGCGCAGGTAGCCGGAGACGTACCGGGCGGCGAGCCCGGCGGCGCGCACCGCGGCCACACCCACGTGGGAGAAGTCCTGGCACACCCCGTGCCGCGCGGCGAGCACCTCCTCGAGCGTCGAGGAGACGGTGGTCGCGGCGGAGTCGTAGGTGAAGTCGGAGTGGATCAGCGCGGTGAGGTCCGCCAGGCACTCGCCGATCGCGCGGCCCGGCGTGAACACCTCGGCGGAGATCTCCTGCGCGGCGGTGCCCGCCGGGATCCGCGGCGAGGGGTGGACGAAGTCCAGGCCCGCCTCCGGCAGCAGCGACCCCCAGTGCTCGGGCAGGCACTGCTCCCAGGGCCGGGACATGGGCTCGAGCAGGTAGCGGCGCTCGGCGACCGTGACCTGTGCGTGCGAGTGGACGTCGAGCCGTGTGTGCGGGGAGTCGACCAGCAGGTACGTCGAGGAGTTCCCGTAGAAGTCGGTGTGGGCGGTGAGGCGGGCGGGGGCGGGATCGACCACCACCTCGTGCGAGATCACGCGCTGGTGCGGCGTGGCCCGGGGCTCGATGTGCGCGCGACCGTAGTTGCGCGAGACCGGCTTGGCGTAGTGGTACGAGGTGAGGTGGTGGACGCGGTAGAGGATCGGCTCGACCGGGTCCGATCCCTCCTCCCGCAGGGGCAGCAGCGGGCGTCGGCGCGAGCCGGCGTCGCGGGCCCCGGTGGTGTGCTCAGACATCGTCGATCCCCCATCTCGAGGTGGACTCCGAGGGGCGGAAGAAGCGGTTCTCGAGCGCGGTGGCGAGCTCCCGCAGGGTGGCCATCGCGGCGTCGGCCTCCTCCAGCAGTGCGGTGGGGGCGCCGTCGGCCGACTCCCCGTCCAGCGGGCGCAGCAGGTCGCGCGCATCCCAGCCGTCGATGCGGGAGCGCAGCGCGATCAGCGGGGCGCGCAGCTCGGGGGTGGGTGCCACGTCCGGCAGCCGGTCCAGGGCCAGGCCCAGCCTCTCCAGCTGGAACGCGATCGAGCGCGGCAGGGTGGTGTCGGTCAGCAGCAGCTCCAGCAGCAGCTCGGGCTGGATCGCGGCGTGGTAGGCGCGCCGGTAGGAGGCGCCGCTCTCCGTGACCAGGGCCACCGTGCCGGCGATCCGGGCCTCGGCCGTGCGGGTGCGGCGGTGGCCGAGGGCGGCGCGGAGCAGGGCCAGCAGACCCATGGTGCGTTCGATCTTGCGACCGGCCTCGGTGAGGTCCCAGCCCAGGTTGCGCGGCATCGAATCGGCGACGGCGCCGGAGAGAGTCAGGCAGCCGTCGACGATGTCCGTCAGGCGCTGCTCGACGGGCTGCGGGTCCGGGCCCGTGAGGCTGCGCAGATGCTGGTTCATCCGTGCGATGACCGGCCAGATGTCGTCGGAGATCAGATCGCGCAGGGTGCGGGTGGTGTGCGTGAGCGCGGCGTAGGACTGCGCGAGCGTCCCGGGCCGGCCGCGGCCGGTCAGCAGGCTCTCGATCTCATCGGCCACGAGCTCGGGGGAGTCCGGGTCCAGGCCCCGGAACCCCGGGTAGGTGGTGGTCACGTCGGTGACGGCCCCCAGCAGGACCGCCTGTGCGGAACGGGCCCCGGCCCCGCGCTCGGCATCGAGGTCATTGACGGTGTCCAGCACCGCGCGCAGCAGCCGGGCGGTGGAATCGACCCTCTCGAGGTAGCGGCCGAACCAGAACAGGTCCGACCCGATCGAACGGGTCATCGCGGGGTAGGCGGTCAGCACGCCGCGGGCGCGGGCGGGGGCCGGCTCCCCGGCGCGCGGGCCGTGCTCGCCCTCGGCGGGCACGGCCGAGGTCTCCGGGACCGTGACCCACACGTCCTTGAGGGCCTCGGGCGCGTCGTCGGCCGTGATCCCGACCCCGCCGGGGAGCACCTCGTAGCCGTCCTCGGTGCCCATCACCAGCAGGCGCAGCACCAGCGGGCGCTCGACCAGCTCGTCCCCGCCGGCGGGATCGATGCTGAGCCAGCCGGCCGGCACGGTCCCCGGCTCGGCGGGGCGCAGCAGCAGGTCCTCGTGCAGCAGCTGACGGCACAGGTCCGGCAGCGCCGCGCGCAGGTCCGGGTTCTCCAGCAGACCGGCCCCGATCGGGTTGAGGATCTCGACGTCCCCGCAGCGCGCGGCCTCCAGCAGCCCGGTCACCCCGCCCAGCGGCGTCGGGCCCAGGTCGAGGGGGTCCAGCAGCGCCGAGGGCACCAGACGCAGCAGCGCGTCCACGCTGTCACCGGGATCCGAGTCCAGGCCGGGCAGCCGCAGCGTGAGGGTGCCGGAGCCGGTGCGCAGGTCGCCGACGGAGACCATCGGAGCGCCCAGCAGGTTCGCCAGCCAGCTGTGGTCGAAGGCGCGCATCGGGTCCGCCGAGTCGTCGGTGAGGACCACGGTGCGCCCCGTCCTGCCCTCGGAGCGGGTGCGCTGGTGCAGGGAGGTGCGGACGGTGTCGAAGAAGGGATGCAGCCGGCGCAGCGGCGTGGAGCGGTACAGCGTGGGTGCGCAGCGCGAGAGCACCCGACGCAGCTCGAGGGCGGTGCCGGTGCCGTCGGGGACGTCCACCGTGTCCTCGAGCACCACCCAGGCCCCCTCGGCCGTCCGCGCCACGGTGCTGGTCAGCGCGAACAGTGCGTGGTCCCCGCGGGACGGGATGCCGGTCGCGGTGCGGAGATAGGCGGGATCCTGCAGCAGCTGCGCGACGGGTGCGACGTCCGCGCCCAGCACGGTCCGCGGGCCGTAGAGGTCCGTGTGCAGGGCGTCGAGCAGGCGCATGCGCTGGACGAGGCCGGCCGAGAGCTGCGACCAGTCCTCGTCGTCCAGCGCCGCCGGGACGGGATCGACGACGGGTGCCGTGGTGGGGACGTCGGCGGCGAACATGCTCGCCGCCGACGTCGCCGCCCGACGTCGGCCCCGGGGGCCGAGAGCGGCGAGCTCGTCGACCAGGGCCTGCGGAGGTGTGGAGGTCACCGCCTCATCGTAGAGGCGCGAACGCCCCCGGGGTGCTCAGGAACCGCTGGCCGCCGGCATCCCCTCGGAGGGCTGGACCACCACGAAGCCCGGGCCGTGGAAGCCGAGCTGGAAGGACTCGCCGGAGCCGCGCCCGATGAGCGAGCCCATCTTGAAGTCGTTCTTGATCTGCGGCTGCAGGTTCGCCGACCAGCACACCGCCGCCTGCGGGTCGACGTAGGTGGGCTGCTGCGAGCAGTCCAGCAGCATCGGCGGGCCATCGGAGGTCACCGCCACCATGCCATGGCCCTGGAGGAACAGGTTGAACAGGCCTCCGGCCATGAAGCCCGCGCCGCCGAGGGACCGGATGTCCCACTGGATGGAGCTGTCGAAGGCGAGCATGTTCGTGGTGTTCAGGGTGAGGGCCTCGCCCTCGAGCTGGATCAGGAAGATCTCGTCGGCCTGGTGGGCGTAGAAGATCTCGCCGTGGCCGCGGGTGCGCATCATGTTGCCGCCCTCGCCGGTGGCCATCTTCTTCAGCAGCTTCATGCCGCCTCCGGAGCCCTGGTACGAGAAGTCCATCTGCCCCTGGTAGGCGACCATCGCGCCCGCCGCGGAGATGATCTCGGGGGCGTCGGGGGTCAGTGCGCAGCGCAGCATCTTGCTGGACTGCAGCGCCCACCGGTCGGTGGTCTGGCGCTCCTGGTTCGACGCATCGAAGAGGTTCGATCGCATGGCGGCTGTGCCTTCCGTAGCTCGAGGATGCCGCACGACGGCGCTGCGACATCGCGGCGCCCACCGCGCCGCGCGTCGATCTTCTCACGCGGGTGGGCGCGCCGGCGGGGGCCGGGAGTGGTGCGGACCCTGTGGGGGAGCGGTGAAGCAGGCGCCTCGCGGGTGCTGCGCCTCGTAGCATGGCGGGCATGCCCCCGTCCCGCACACCCCGTCGCGCAGCCCCCGATCCCCGGCTGACCGCGCTCGCCGAGGAATCCGGCTACGAGATCCTCGGCCGGATCGGCGCGGGCGGCATGGGGATCGTCTACCGCGCGCACGACGCCGACGGCAACGACGTGGCGATCAAGCTGCTGCGCCACGAGATCTCCGACGACGCCCGCGCCCGCGAGAGGCTGGCCCGGGAGGTCGCCGCGCAGAAGCTGGTGCGCAACGACAACATTGTGCGGATCCTCGACGCGGAGCTGGAGTCCTCGGAGGCCTTCGTGGTCACCGAGTTCGTGCCCGGGCCCACGCTCGAGGACGCGGTGCGCACCCACGGCGGGCTGCACCCGGAGGCGGTGCGCGAGATCGCCCTGGTGATGGGTCAGACCCTGCAGGCGATCCATGAGGCCGGGGTGATCCACCGCGACCTCAAGCCCAGCAACGTCATGCTGCGCGGCGCCACCGAGGCCGATCTCACCGGCTTCGACCCCGACGGCGACCGGCTGGATCCGGTGATCATCGACTTCGGGATCGCCATCGCGGCCGAGGAGTCGCGGCTGACCTCGACCGGGCTGGTGATGGGCACCGCCGCGTACCTCGACCCCGAAGTGATCCGCACGGACCATGCGGGCGAGGCGGGGGACTGGTGGGCATGGGCGGCGCTGCTGGCGTACGCGGCCACGGGCCGGGAGCCCTATGGCGGCGGCCGCGCCGACCTGGTGTTCCTGCGCGCCGAGCGCGGGGAGATCGACATCGACGGCGTCCCCACCGAGCTCGGGCAGTGGCTGCGCGCGGCGCTGCAGTCCGACCCGGCGCGTCGTCCGGAGCCCGCGCAGCTCCTCGAACGCCTCGCGGCGCTCGACCTCACGTACTACGACGACCCCGGCGACACCGAGCTCCTCGGAACCGGTGCCCGCACCGCCGTGCTGCCGGTCTCCGGCGCCGCTGCGGGCGCCGCCGACGACGCGAGGAGCGCGGAGGACGAGGAATCGGAGCCCGCCGCGCCCGGCGAGGAGGACCTCGCGGAGCGCACTGCGGTGCTGCCCGTCCAGGACTCCCCGCCGACGCAGCCCATCCCCGCGGAGCAGCCCACCGAGACGCTGCCGCGGGTGACCACTGCGCAGGAGCCTGTCACGGAGACGTTGCCGGTCACGGGGGCCCCGACCAGGGCGCTGCCCGTCGTGCCCCCGCAGGGCGGGGGCCCGCCGGTCGCGGGGCCTGCGCCGGCGCAGCCGATGCCGCAGCAGTACGCCCCCGTACCCGCTCCGCAGCAGTACGCCCTCGCACCCGCTCCGCACCCCTACGGCGACGTCCGGGGCGCCGACCCGCGATATCAGGACCCGCAGGCGATGGTGGCGCACGGCGGGCCGGTGGCCTGGCCGGCACCGCCGCCGCGCCGGCCCCTGCTGGTGTGGCTCGGGCATCTGCTCATCGTGTCCCTCGCGGCCGTCGCCCCCTACATGTCCCTCGCCGTGCTGCTGGCCCTGGGCGCGATGGCCCGTACCTGGGAGCGCACCCATCGCAGCGTGAGCGCGCAGCGGATGCGCGGCGTCACCGGGTCCGGCCCAGTCTGGCGGGCCGGGCTGGCCGGCCCGTTCCGGGCTCTGCTCGGCCTGCTGGAGATCGCACTGCAGGCGCTGCTGCCGCTGATCCTCGGCGTGCTCGTGGGCATCGCCCTCGATGCGGGCTGGACCCTGCTGCAGGGCAGCGCCCCGCCGGACGGCGCGGCCTTCGCCCTCGCGATGGCGATCACCCTGCTGATCACCTGGGTGGGGCTGGGCAGCGCCACGACCCGCAACGGGGCGCACCGGATGCTGGACGCCGCCGCGCCCGACCGGCTCTGGGGCGGGGTCGTGCTGGTGCTGCTGCTCCTGCTGCTCGGCGCCGTGCTGACCACGGCGCTGGCCCGTGAGGGGATGGTCGACTACTTCCCCTTCCCGGACGGCCCGCGGCTCGACGACATCGCCGTCTGGAGACGCTGAGCACTCCGCCCGCCCGGCGTGCTCGATCACACCTCTGACACCCAGGTGCGGGCCGTTAAACTCTCCACGACCCGTCACCCACCGCAGCCCGCAGGGGCGAGGAGATCCCATGGCCGCGTCCGGACCGTCCCAGTCAGCGCAGGAGCGCCGTGAAGCGCAGAGGGAGGCGCTGCGCAAGCAGCGCCGGGCAGAGCTCGCGCGCCAGCGCACCGTGCGGACCGTCGTGATCGCCGCCGTCACCGTGGTCGCGCTGGCGATCGTCGCCGTCGCCGGGTACTTCGTGTACCAGGCCACTCGGCCGGCGGGGCCGGTCGCGGTGCCCGAGGGCATGAGCGCCGATCAGCCGTACCTGTCCCTGGGCGCCCCGGAGGACTCCGGCAAGCCCGTGGTCGAGGTCCACATGGACTTCCTGTGCCCGCACTGCGCTCAGTTCGAGCAGATCAATTCGGAGGACCTGCAGACCATGATCGCCGAGGACGAGGCGACGGTGCACATCGTGCCCCGCAACTTCATGGACCCGCAGTCCTCCGTCGGCGACTACTCCACGCGGGCGGCCAATGCGCTGGTCGCCGTCTACGCCGACGACCCGGACAACGCCATGGCCTTCCAGCAGCTGATGTTCGCCAACCAGCCCGGCGTGGAGGGTCTGACCGACGAGCAGATCGAGGCCTTCGCGACGGAGGCCGGCGCGTCCGAGCAGGCGATCAGCGACATCCGCGCCGGCACCTACGCAGCCTGGGTGGACCAGGTCGCCGACCCCCACGGGGAGGAGACCGGCGGCGGCACCCCGTACGTCGAGATCGACGGCACCACCTTCGAGGGCTGGAACGAGCCCGGCGCGCTGCGGGAGGCCGTGCAGGCCGCCGGCGGCGGTGCGGCGGCCTCCGACGGGGGCGGCGCCTCCGACGGGGGCCAGGGCTGACCTAGACTCTCCGGGACCGGCTGCATCGTCGGCCGGTCCCTCCGCTGGAGTGGCGCAACGGTAGCGCACCTGTCTTGTAAACAGGTGGTTGCGGGTTCGATTCCCGTCTCCAGCTCGATGACCAGCCCCTCACCGGGGCGAGCATCGCTCCTGATGCTCCCGGGTGAGGGGCTGGTGCCGTCGGCGGCTCAGAAGGTCTCGTACGTCGCCCGGTTCACCATGAAGCCCTTGCCGGTGAGGGTGTTCCAGCAGGTCATGCCGTCGAAGCGGCTGGTGCAGGCCATGTCCCCGTAGGACGCGCTGTCGTCGTACTCGAGCGTGTCAGCGGAGTCGCTGAGGAAGGAGGAGCCGCAGGCGCGCTCGGCCTCGCCATCGCCCACCCGGATCGAGAAGGGGCCGGCGTCGCAGCCCTCGACCCCGCTGCCGCTGAAGTCGTGCTCGAGCACCGAGCAGGAGGCGGTGTCCTCCTCCAGCAGGCAGGTGATGTTCCCGGTGGGGGAGCGCAGCTCGGACATCTCGCGCGCATCCTCCGGCGCGGGGGAGACGGGTTCCTCGGTCTCCTCCTCGGTGGGCTCCTCCGCGGGCTGCTCGGAGGGCGACTCCTCGGCGGACGTGGTCGAGGAGTCGCGCTGGTACTCCTCCTCGTCGTCGGCGAGCCATGCACGGCCCACCAGCGCCACCACGACCACCAGCAGCAGGGCGAGCAGCAGGCAGCCGCCGCAGGCGTACCAGGTGCGCCGGCGGGAGCGGGCGCCGTCGTCCTGGTCGGGATCGACGCCGCCGGCCGCTGCGCCGTCGTCGTACACCGGCGCCGCCGGGGCCGGGGGCGCCGCCGAGGCCGGGGAGGACGCGGTCGGCGGCGTTGCCCCGAGCGGCACCACGCGGGAGTTCTCGGAGAGCCGCACCCCGGGTGCCGCGGACTGCGCGGGCGCCTCCTGCGCGGCGTCGGACGACGCGGCGGCCGCGCCCAGGTCACCCCAGACGGAGACGGCGTCCGGATCCTCGCTCTCCGCCTCGTCGGGCTCCCCGGGCGCCTCGGACGGCTCCTCGGGTGCGCCGGGCGTGCCGGCGAGGCTCTCCTCGTAGGCCTGCTTCGCCCACGGGTTCGTGGCCAGGATCCACTGCCGCGCGACCTCCGGGCACGACGGGTTCAGCACGATCAGCCGGTGCAGCTGAGGATGCTTCTCGGTGAGCTCGAGCAGACGCTCCGGGCCGGTGTGCGGGTCACCGGCCTCCTCGATCGTGGAACGGGGCTCTGCCACCGCTGTCTCCCTTCGTCGTGCCGTCGGCGACCTCTCGGGCGAGGGGCCCTCGCGCTCGCGCCGCATGCCCGGGCCTCCTGCCCGAGGCGTTCGCCGACCCCCGAGAATGACACATCGGGAGGGACGTGCACACGACGGGCGGGCCCGCTCAGTCCGGGATGCGCCAGTCGATCGGGGCCGCGCCCTGCTGTGCGAGCAGGGCATCGGTCCGGGAGAACGGACGGGAGCCGAAGAAGCCGCGGGAGGCGGACAGCGGGCTCGGGTGCGGGCTGGCGACGTGAGGCACCTCGCCCAGCAACGGGATCAGCGACTGCGCGTCGCGACCCCACAGGATCGCCACCAGCGGACCGCCGCGGGCCACCAGGGCGCGCAGCGCATGCTCGGTGATCTCCTCCCAGCCGCGCCGTCGGTGCGAGGCCGGGGCACCGGGCGAGACGGTGAGCACGCGGTTCAGCAGCAGCACGCCCTGGTCCTGCCAGGCGGTGAGGTCGCCGTGCGACGCGCGGGGGATCCCGAGGTCGCTCTCGAGCTCGGTGTAGATGTTGGTCAGCGAGCGGGGCAGCGGGCGCACATCGCGCTCCACGGCGAAGGAGAGCCCGATCGGGTGGCCCGGGGTGGGGTAGGGGTCCTGGCCCACGATCAGCACCCGCACCTCGGACATCGGGCGGGTGAAGGCACGCAGCACCCGGTCCCCGGCCGGCAGGTAGCCGCGCCCGGCCTTCCCCTCCGCGCGCAGGAAGTCGCCGAGCGCGTGGAGGCGGTCCTCGACGGGGGCGAGGGCGCGAGCCCAGTCGTCGGCGAGGGAAGCAGGCAACGAGGTCTCCATGTGACCAGTCTTCCACCCGAGCCGACGGGGCGGCGCGCCGTGGCCGGCGCGGCGCCGCGCCGCCGTAGTCTCGGAGCATGCCCGCCGTGCCCGACGCCGCCGATCCCCGCGCTCCGCGCGAGGAGGAGCTCAGCGAGCGCGATCTGCGGATCCTCGCCCTGGAGGGGCGCACCTTCCGCTATGTCGGTGCGAAGGAGCGCGCGATCCGCGAGGAGATCGGCCTGTCCAAGATCGCCTACTACGTGCGGCTGAACGCCCTGCTCGACGAGCCGGCGGCGCTGCGCGCCGCCCCCTCGGTGGTGCACCGGCTGCGAGGACGGCGCACCTCCGATCCCGGCGCCGCGGACGCCGACGGGAGCCATCGCGTCGCCTGAGCGCACGGATCCAGGGCGTGTGCTCCCCGCCCCGATCCGGGCGAGCGGGTTTAATGGGGCCGTGGCTGATTCCCAGTATCCGTACCCCCCGGACCGATTCGACGACGAGGCGGACGCCGTGTCCTTCCACGGCGCCCATCGCGCCGAGCTGCCGTTCTGGCGGGAGAACCTGCTGTACATCATCATCATCGGTGCCGCTGCGGTGCTGCTGGTGGTGCTCCTGTTCGTCATCGGGAGCATGGGGGGCGACGGCGACGACCGCGCCGAGGACCCCACCAGCGCCGCCTCCGCGAGCGAGGAGGGCGGATCCTCCGGTGAGGAGGGCCAGGCGGGCGAGGCCTCCGAGGAGGCGCCGCCGGAGGCCGACAGGTCCACGCCGCTGCTGGTGGTCAACGCCGGCGGCCAGAACGGCCTGGCCGGCTCCTGGCGCGACACCCTCGAGGGCGACGGCTGGGAGGACGTGGACCTCGCCACTGCCGACAACGCCCAGGAGGAGTCGGTGGTCTTCTACCGCGACGAGGAGGATGCGGAGACCGCGCAGGCCCTCGCTGCGGAGGTCGGTGCCGGCGAGGCCCGTCAGAGCGACGAGTACGACTCTGCGGTGACCTTCGTGGCGGTGGAGATGCCGGGCGAGGGCGGCGACGGCGACGAGGGCTGAGCGCCACGCCGACGCCCGTCGGCAGCAGGGTTAGCACTCTCCGCCCTCGAGTGCTTATGATGATCTGGCACTCGGGCAACGAGAGTGACAGCGCCCTGCGCGCCGAGCTCCCGCTCCCGAAGGCATGATCGGCCGGCGGTCCGCCGCCGCGCCGACCACGAACATTCCGGCCCCGTGAGGGTGTCGTCGCCGTGGGACATGAACACGGCGGAGGCGCTCGTCCGTCGCGGGCACTGGGTCGGGTGGACACCACACCACACGGGAGAGATTCCACAATGGCCAAGCTCATCTCTTACGACGAGGAGGCCCGGCGCGGCCTCGAGCGGGGAATGAACCAGCTCGCCGACGCCGTCAAGGTCACCCTCGGCCCCAAGGGCCGCAACGTCGTGCTCGAGAAGTCGTGGGGCGCCCCCACCATCACCAACGACGGCGTGTCGATCGCCAAGGAGATCGAACTCGACGATCCCTACGAGAAGATCGGCGCCGAGCTGGTGAAGGAGGTCGCCAAGAAGACCGACGACATCGCGGGCGACGGCACCACCACCGCCACCGTCCTCGCCCAGGCCCTGGTCAAGGAGGGCCTGCGGAACGTCGCGGCCGGCGCCAACCCGATCGCGCTCAAGCGCGGCATCGACAAGGCCGTGGCCGCGGTCTCGGAGACCCTGATCGCTCAGGCTCACGAGATCGAGACCAAGGAGCAGATCGCCTCCACCGCCGCCATCTCCGCGGCCGACCCGGCCATCGGCGAGCTCATCGCCGAGGCCCTCGACAAGGTCGGCAAGGAGGGCGTGATCACGGTCGAGGAGTCCAACACCATGGGCCTCGAGCTGGAGCTCACCGAGGGCATGCG
>DATGUQ010000247.1:0-2122 GCA_035301145.1 Brachybacterium sp.
CCGAGGACCAGCAGTTCGGCGTCCTCGTCCTCGACCACGTCGAGCAGGACGTCGGCGATGTCGTCCTCGGTGGTCTCCTGCCGGAACTCGACCCGCACGACGCTGCCGCGCAGATGGTCGCGGGCGATCTCGAGGTGCTGCTCGTCCGCGTGCCGCGGGTCCTCGGAGACGCCGTCGCGCAGCACATTGACCACGATCAGCGGGCCACCGCGCTGCTCGGCCTCCGCGCGGGCAGCGGTCAGCGCCTTGAAACCCACGTCCGTGGGGATGAATCCGACGACGACGGCCATCTGGTCTCCTGGGGTGCGGTCCGGGCGGCGGCCGTCGCCCGATCGGCGCGGCCTGGCCAGATCCTACTTGGCGGTGAGCGGGTCGGGGGAGGACCGACGGCGATCCGGGGGCGACGGTGCACTGCGGGGCGGGGGCTCAGGCGCGTCGCTGGCCGGAGAGCTTCTGGATCTCGTCCATGATCCGTGCGTTCAGCAGGCGCCGGCGCACGCCCTTGGAGGCGTCGGGGTCGATGTCCTCGACCTCGATCGGGGTGCCGACGCGCACCGTGACCGATCCCCGATGGGGGAGCAGCCGGGTGAACATGTGCTGGGTGCCCTTGAGCCCCACGGGGATCACCGGGCAGCCGGATTCGACGGCGAGCCAGGCGGCGCCCTGCTTGCCGGGGTGGAGCAGCCCGTCCTTGGAGCGGGTGCCCTCGGGGTAGATCGCGAAGCCGTCGCCCTCGCGGAGGATCGTCAGGCCGGCCTGCAGCGCCCCCTTGCCGGAGGAGAGCGCCTCACGATCCACCGGCACCGCCTCGACGGCGTCGAAGAACCAGCGCAGGATGCGCCCACGCAGCCCGTTCTGCGTCCACAGGGTGTCCTTGGCGACGAAGCGGATCTGCCGCGGCAGCACCACGGGCAGCACGAAGCTGTCGATGTTGGCGAGGTGGTTGGAGGCGATCACGAAGCCGCCCTCGCGGGGGATGTTCTCGAGGCCGGTGACCCGTGGGTTCCACAGGAGCTCGACGAGGGGGCGCGAGATTCTGCGGGCGCCGAAGTAGAAGCGTCTGGCCACGGATCCTCCTGAGACGTGCTGATGCGCGGCCCACGATAATCCCGGCGAGCCGATGCGCGGGACGGCGCCCACCGCGGGACCGGTGCGACCACACCGGCGGCGACCTCGCGGTGCAGGTGGCGAGGGGAACGGCCCGGCTCGGGAGCGGCTCGGTGTGGTAGAAACGGGCGTGCGCCCCGCGCTGATCCGGGGCGCGATGCCGGAGACGGCACGGCGCCCGCCGAGAGCCTGCGGAGCTGCCGCCGGACCCGCCGAGCCCGAGGAGCCTCCCGATGCCGAAGACCTTGAACATCGCCGTGATCGGCGCCGGAACCATGGCCCAGGCGGTGCACCTGCCGGTGCTGCGCCGCCGCTGGGACCGGTTCACGATCGCCGCGCTGGTCGACCATTCCCCGCGCCGTCGCCGGGAGGCCTCGGAGGTGTGGGGCCTCGAGGAGGAGCGGCGCTACGAATCGGTCGCCGACCTGATCGCGGCGGTGCGCGCCAAGACGCTGACCCTGGACGGCGCCGTGCTGGCCACCGACGGGCTGCACGTCGAGGACCTGCTCGCGCTGATGCGGCGGGGCATCCCGGTGCTGGCCGAACCGCCGCTCGGCTTCTCCGCCGAGGAGATCGCGCAGGTCGCGGATTTCGAGCGGATGACCGGCCGGCGCCTGGTGATGATGGCCTACCCGCAGCAGTACGACGACTCCGTGACCCGCATGGCGGAGCACATCGCCGTCAAGGATCTGCGGATGGTGGATCACGAGGTGCTGATGCCGGCGAGCCAGCCCCTGTACGGCGCGGCCCACGTGACCACCTCCTCCTACGATCTGCCCACCGAGGTGCGCTCGCAGCGGCGCAAGGCGCTGCAGGCCGCGGTCGAGGCGGGGACCGGCGACGGCGCCACCCAGCGCGACCGCGACCTCTACGTCAAGGGCCTGCTGACGGGCGTGGCCCATCAGATGGCGGTGATCGAGGCGTCCTACGGCCCGATCGCGCGCCTGACCGCGGTGCGGCACTGGCCCAAGGGCGTGATCCCCGGATCGCTCGAGCTGCTCGGCGAGCTCGAGGG
>DATGUQ010000248.1:0-5410 GCA_035301145.1 Brachybacterium sp.
CGAGCTGGCGCTTGGGAACGGGGCCCTTACGAGGCATTACTTCTTCTCCTTCTTGGCGCCGTAGTGGGAGCGCGCCTGCTGGCGGCCCTTCACTGCCTGGGTGTCGAGCGCACCGCGCACGATCTTGTAGCGGACGCCGGGCAGGTCCTTCACACGGCCGCCGCGGACGAGCACGATCGAGTGCTCCTGGAGGTTGTGGCCCTCGCCGGGGATGTATGCGGTGACCTCGGTGCCGGTCGACAGCTTCACACGCGCGATCTTGCGCAGCGCGGAGTTCGGCTTCCTCGGGGTCTGGGTGTAGACGCGCGTGCAGACACCGCGGCGCTGGGGCGAACCCTTGAGCGCGGGCGTCTTCGAGGAGGACGACCGTGCGTCCCTCCCCTTGCGCACCAACTGCTGAATAGTGGGCACAGCTTCTCTTCCTGTTCGGCCGCCGGCGCTGTTCGCACCGGAGGATCGACATCTTCGACCGCTGACGCGGTCGGCGACCCGACTCGCCGCCCCCATGGCCCGGGAACCTCGGCGGATCGACCCGCCCGTCAGGTGATGGCACCTGCCGGGCGTCCTGGAGGACCGTGATCGGTGCCCGCGGGCGGGAGGCCGGGCATGGCCTCCGACTCGTATTCGGGCACGCCGCAAGGATCCGCTCCTCGCGGGGGACACCCCCCGCCGCCTCCGAGGAGAGGGCGGGTCAGTCCCGGGTCACGACCAGAGGGCACTCCGGACGCAACGGCAGTCTACTGAGCGCCGATCGATCGGGTCAAAGCTTCCTCCGGACTCCGACGCAGATCACATGGCGGACACTCCCGCGCTCCGGTCGCGGACGACGCGGTGCCGGGCGCCGCGACGCGACGAGCGCGCCGCGGGGTTCGCGACGCGCTCGTGGGCGGAGGCCGGGACGGCCCGGGGCGAGCCGGCTCAGCGGATGCCGAGCTGCGAGGTGCAGGACGGCCAGGCGCCCCAGCCCTGAGCGGCCTGGACCTTCTTGGCGATGTCGATCTGCTGGGCGCGGGTGGCCTTGTCCGCGGTGGAGGCGTACTTGCCGCCGCCGAAGGCCTTCCAGGTGCTCGCGGAGAACTGCAGCCCGCCGTAGTAGCCGTTGCCGGTGTTGATGGACCAGTTCCCGCCGGACTCGCACTGCGCGATGCGGTCCCACACGGAGCCCGACGGTGCGGTCGGGGCCGACGCACCGGTGTTGCCGGAGGACTCCGACGAGCTGCGCTCGGAGCTGCGGTTGGACTTGCTGCCGGTGGAGCGCTTCTCAGGCGCCGAGGAGGACGAGGAGGACGAAGAGCTCTTCTCCTCCTGGGCGGGCTCAGGCTCGGGCTCGGGCTCGGGCTCGGGCTCGGGCTCGGGCTTCGCCTTGGTGCCCTTGGCGACGACCTGGGTCACCGGCTCCTCGGTGACCTCCTCGGAGACGAGCTCGGACTCGGTCACCTCCCCGTCCACGACGGTGTCGGTGTAGACCTTCTCGGTCGTGCCGGTCTTCCCCTTCGTGGTGGTCTTGGTGGTGCCCTCGTAGAGCGAGTCGTCCTCGACGGTCTCGGTCTCGAAGGGGATGTCCTCGGTCTCGGTGCGCTCCTTCTCGCGGACCCGCTCGACCGTGTGGGTCGCGCCGTCCTCGAGGAGGGTGTCGCGGGGGACGTCGGCGGTGTCGGTGTCCTCGATGTCGCCGAGCACCTTCTCCATCGCCTCGCCGACGGTGAGGGCGTTGACCTCGAAGGTGTCCTGGCCGTACTGGCCGACGAAGGTGACGGTCTTGCGGGTGATCACCTCGACGTCGCCCTCGGCCTCGGCGAGGGTCGTCTCGGGCGCGGGGGTGACGGCGGCGCCCTCGGCGTCATAGTCGGCCTCCTCGAGCGCGTCGGCGACGGTGTCACCGGTGGTGAGGATCTCCTGCGCAGTGCCGTCCACGCTCACCGTGACCGGGGTGCGCTGGACGACCTGGATGTCCATGCCGTCGCTGACGACCGTGTCCAGGCCCGGCACCACCAGGTCGGTCTCCTCGACCTCGATGCCCTGGTCGGCGAGGAGGTCCGCGACCGTCGGCTGAGCGAAGGTCCGCACCGACGACTGCTCGCCGTACACGGTGATCTGGGCCTCGTTCGACATGGCGAAGGCGGTGCCTCCACCGCCGATCGCGACGACGCAGACGGTCGCGGCGCCGATGATCCACGGGGTCTTCTTCACTGGTCCACCTGTTTCCTGCCGCTGGCATGCGGCTCTTCGTACGTTCTGGAGCTTCGGGCCCGGCCCAGTCGGACGGGCCTGCAGCTCCGGCACGCGCGCGCCGCCCTCACGGGGACGCAGCAGGAGAGGTCGCGCGGGAACTGCCGGGACCATGATTCCCAGAGACCGCACGCGCGCGATAGGGGATCGACCAGACTTTGAGCAACCGCCGAGGAGGGCTTTACCCTCTCGTGAACTTCCCGGTAGGCCAGGTCACGCCGCTGCACGTCTCCTCCACATCCCGCGCGAGCCACGCCACTCCTCCCCCACCCGCCGGCCCCGGCTCCCCGGCCCCGGCCCTCCGGCCCGCGCCCGGCTCCCCGGCCCGCTTCCAGCTCCCGCGATGGCCGTCCGGCTCGCGCGACGGCCGCCCGGCTCGCGCCCGGCTCGCGCGATGGCCGCCCGGCTCACCCACCCGCGCCCCGGCTCGCCCCACGGCGGTCGGTGTCGGCGACGGGCGCATGGGAGCACGAGGTGGCGATATGGCCACGTCGTGCTCCCAGGCGCCCTCCCACGACACCGTGAGAACGCCGCGGGGCGGCCCCACCTCAGTGGGACCGCCCCGCGGCGTACTCGGTCAGAGGGCGCTCAGCACCCGCTCACCGCTGCTCCGTCACCGGAAGTCGGTGCGGAACGGATCGGCGTAGTCGATGTCGTCGAGGTTGACGGCACCGGTCTGGCCGAAGCCGGAGAAGTCCAGCTCGTCGTAGCCGGGCACCTGGTACATCTGCGCCTTCGCCTCGTCGGTGGGCTCGACCGCGATGTGGCGGAACCGCGACAGGCCGGTGCCCGCGGGGATGAGCTTGCCGATGATGACGTTCTCCTTGAGCCCCATGAGCTGATCGCTCTTGCGGTTCAGGGCGGCCTCGGTGAGCACGCGGGTGGTCTCCTGGAAGGAGGCCGCCGAGAGCCACGACTCGGTCGCGAGCGACGCCTTGGTGATGCCCATCAGCTCCGGACGTCCCGAGGCCGGCTGACCGCCCTCAGCGAGGACCCGACGGTTCTCCCGCTCGAAGGTGACCCGCTCGGCGAAGTCGCCGGGCAGCAGATCGGTGTCGCCGGACTCGATGACCGTGACACGACGGAGCATCTGGCGCACGATGACCTCGATGTGCTTGGCGTGGATGTCCACACCCTGGCTGATGTACACCTTCTGCACCTCGTCCACCAGGTGCTGCTGCACCTTCCGCGGGCCGAGGATGCGCAGCACCTGCTTCGGGTCGACCGAGCCCTGGGTGAGCTGCTGGCCGACGTCGATGTGGTCGCCGTCCGCGATCAGCAGGGTCACGCGCTTGGAGACGGTGTAGGACACCGGGTCCGAGCCGTCGTCCGGGGTGACGGTGATCCGACGCTGCTTGTCGTTCTCCTCGATCTCCGCGCGGCCGGCGAACTCCGAGATCGGCGCGAAGCCGGCCGGGGTACGGGCCTCGAAGAGCTCCTGGATACGCGGCAGACCGTGCGTGATGTCACCGTCGGCGCTGGCCACACCGCCGGAGTGGAAGGTGCGCATGGTCAGCTGCGTGCCCGGCTCGCCGATCGACTGGGCGGCGACGATGCCGACGGCCTCGCCGATGTCGACCAGCTGGCCGGTGGCGAGCGACTTGCCGTAGCACTGGGCGCAGGTGCCCACCGCCGAGTCGCAGGTCAGCACGGAGCGGATCTTCGCCTCGCGCACACCGGCCTCGACCAGCTGCTCGATGAGCACGTCACCGAGCTCGGTGCCCGCCGGAGCCGCCTCGGAGCCGTCGGCACCGATCGCGGCGGTCGCGAGGACGCGACCGTAGACCGTGGACTCCGCGTGCTCGTGGGGCCGCAGCACGCCGCCCTCCTCGACCGCGATCGGAAGGACCAGCCCCTTGGTGGTGCCGCAGTCGTCCTCGCGGACGATGACGTCCTGCGAGACGTCCACCAGACGACGGGTCAGGTAGCCCGACTGGGCGGTCTTCAGCGCCGTGTCCGCCAGGCCCTTGCGGGAACCGTGCGAGGCGATGAAGTACTCCAGGACCGAGAGCCCCTCCTTGTAGTTGGAGAGGATCGGGCGCGGGATGATCTCACCCTTGGGGTTGTTCACCAGGCCGCGCATGCCGGCGATCTGGCGGACCTGCATCCAGTTGCCTCGAGCGCCCGAGTCCACCATCCGGTAGATGGTGTTGGTCGCATCGAAGTTCTCGCGCATCGCCTGGTCGACCTCGTTGGTCGCCTCGGTCCAGATGTCGATGAGCTCCATGTTGCGCTCGTGCTCGGAGATGAGGCCCAGGTCGCGGTTCTCCTGGATCTGGGCGTTCTTCTCCTCGTACTTCGCGATGATCTCAGCCTTGTTCGGCGGGGTCACCACGTCGGACAGCGCGAACGACGCACCGGAGCGGGTCGACCACGAGAAGCCGTAGGTCTTCAGCGCGTCCAGCGACGCGGCGACCTGGCCCTTGTCGTAGCGCTCCGCGAGGGCGTTGACGATCCCGCCCAGGCGCTTCTTGCCGACCTGGCCCTGCACGAACGGGAAGTCCATCGGCAGCGTCTCGTTGAAGTAGACGGTGCCCAGGGTGGTGGTCAGGACGATCGGGTCGCCCTCGGTCCAGCCCTCGGGGGCCTCCCAGTCGCGCGGCGGCGCGATGTCGGTGAAGCGGATCGACACCGGGGCGTTCAGGTGCAGCTCGCCGCGGTCGAAGGCCATGATGGCCTCGGCCTCGGAGGCGAAGTGACGCCCGGCGCCGGCCGTCTCCTCACGCACGGTGGTGAGGTGGTACAGGCCGATGATCATGTCCTGCGCGGGCATGGTCACGGGTCGGCCGTCCGACGGCTTGAGGATGTTGTTGCTGGACAGCATCAGGATGCGGGCCTCGGCCTGGGCCTCGGCCGACAGCGGCAGGTGCACGGCCATCTGGTCGCCGTCGAAGTCCGCGTTGAACGCGGCGCAGACGAGCGGGTGCAGATGGATGGCCTTGCCCTCCACCAGCTGCGGCTCGAACGCCTGGATGCCCAGACGGTGCAGGGTGGGTGCACGGTTCAGCAGCACCGGGTGCTCGGTGATGACCTCTTCGAGCACGTCCCACACCTCGGGGCGCGCACGCTCGACCATCCGCTTGGCGGCCTTGACGTTCTGGGCGTGGCTGAGCTCGACCAGACGCTTCATGACGAAGGGCTTGAACAGCTCCAGCGCCATGCCCTTGGGCAGGCCGCACTG
>DATGUQ010000249.1:0-9093 GCA_035301145.1 Brachybacterium sp.
GCGCTCGGCGCCCCGCTGGGCGAGATCGTGTTCACGGACCTGCTGATGGGTGACTTCTCCGGTCTCGCCGAGATCGAGGGGTACCTGCAGATGTTCCTCGCGATCTACATCGGCGGCTCGCTCGTGCGCAACCCCCGCAGCCGCGTCCAGATCGCGCTCGGCGCCGTCGCGATCATCGTCATCGACAAGGTGCTCTCCGCCGCGGTGGACCTCGGCAAGGTGTGGATCGGCGTCGAGGACGCCGAGTACGTCGAGGGGCTGCCCGAGTCGATCCTGACCCTCGAGATCCTCGGCCTGGGCGTGGACGTGCTCATGAGCGGGATCCTGCTCGGCGCGATCCCCGCGATCTGGCTGATCCCCGCCCTGCACGGGAAGATCGAGCCGCTGATGGGCATGCGCCCGCGCGTGCCCGGCGAGCCGATCCCGGGCGACGCCCCGAAGACCCCGCTGTTCATCGGCTTCGCCCTGCTGCTGGCGATCGGCTCCTTCGGCTTCGCCTTCCTCGAGGCCTTCGACCTCAGCGCCGGAGCCTGGGAACCGGACTTCCTGGACCGCTTCGGCAACTGGTTCCTGCTCGTCTCCGTCGTGGCGATCGCGCTGGTGATGGTCGTGGCACTGGTGCTGTTCCGCCTCTCCCGCACCAACTCCGGCGCCTCCGAGGCCGCGGAGCCCGAGCGCTGAGCGCCGGACACCCACGGCGCCGGGCAGACCGCCGCGCCGGACACCCACGGCGCCGGACAGCCCACCCCACCGGACACCCACGGCGCCCGACACCCGCGCAACGGAGACCAGGAGCACCATGCAGACCGCACCCCCGACCACCGCACCCACGGCTCCGGCGTTCACGGGTCCCACACCCGTGGATCCCGCGCCCCGCACCGCACCGGCCCCGTCGGCCGCCGACGGGCGGGACCCCGTGATCGTCGTCAAGGACCTGTCCTTCCGCTATCCCGGCACGGACCGCGACACGCTGCGAAACGTCGACCTCACGATCGAACGCGGCGACTTCGTGGCGGTGGTCGGGGGCAACGGCTCGGCCAAGACCACCCTGTGCAAGACGTTCAACGGCCTGGTCCCGCACTACTGGAACGGCGACTTCGCCGGCTCCGTGCACGTGCAGGGGGTCGATACCTGGGACTCCAGCGTCGCGGAGCTCTCCAGCCGTGTCGGCTACGTCTACCAGGACTTCCAGAACCAGCTGGTGCGGCCGACGGTCCGTGACGAGGTCTCCTTCGGCCCCCTGAACTTCGGGCACGCGGATCACCGCGAGCGCACCGACGAGGCGCTCGAGCAGCTGGGGGTATCCCACCTGCGCGACAGCTTCGTCTGGCAGCTCTCCGGCGGCCAGGCCCACCTGGTGGCGCTCGCCGCGGTGCTCGCGATGCGCCCCGAGGTGATCGTGGTCGACGAGCCCGTGGCCGAGCTCGACCCGGCCCGGGCCCGCGAGATCTACCTGCGCCTGGCCGAGCTGAACCGGCGCTACGGCATCACCGTGGTCGCGATCGAGCACCATGCCGAGTTCATCGCCGAGTTCGCCCGCTCGGTGGTGTTGATGGCCGACGGCGCCCCCGTGTGGCACCTGCCCGTGCAGGAGGCCATGGACCGCCACGGCGACCTCGAGGCGCACGGCATCCCCGCCCCCGACGCGGTCGCGCTCACCGCCGCGGTGGGGCAGGAGCGCGTCGCACTCGATATGCCCTCCGCGGTGACGATGCTGCGCCCGCATGTGCGGCAGCGGCCGACGGGCGGGCACGAACCGGTCACCGCGCCCGAGATGCCGGGCGACCCGATCGCCACGCTGCGCGGCATCCACCACGGCTACCGCACGGTCGCCGGGGACCTCGCTCCCGTGCTGGTGGACCTCGACCTCGACCTGCGGGCAGGGGAGCGGATCGCGCTGGTGGGCACCAACGGCGCCGGCAAGACCACGCTCATGAAGCTGCTGACCGGTCTGATCGTGCCGCGCCGCGGCACCGTCACGGTGGACGGGATCGACACCCGCTCGCGCTCCGCCGCCCGGCTCTCCGACCACGTCGCCTACCTCTACCAGCACCCTCAGCAGATGTTCCTCAAGGACACTGTGCGGGCCGACGTCGCCCTCTTCCCCACCGGGCGGAAGGTGCCGGGCGCCGAGCAGCAGGTCGACGAGGTGATCACACGCGTGGGTCTGGACGAGCTCGCCTCCCGCGACGGCCGCACCCTCTCCGGAGGCCAGCAGCGTCGCGCGACCATCGCGATCGGCCTGGCGATGCGCCCCACTCTGCTGCTGCTCGACGAACCCACCTCGAGCCTCGACGTCCGCTCCCGCCACGACGTCACCGGGATGCTCGACTCCCTCGCCGAGACCGTGCGCTGCGCCGTGGTCGCCACCCACGACATGGAGCTCGTTGCCTCCTGGGCCAGCCGCGTGATCGTGCTGGACCAGGGCCGGGTCCTCGCGGACCTCACCCCGCGCGAGCTGTTCTCCCGCCCCGAGCTCACCGCCCAGGCTCGGCTGGTCCCGCCGCAGGCGGCCCGGATCGGCCACGGGCTGGGCCTGGACCCGCTTCCCCTGACCGCGGCGGAGCTGCGCCGATGGCTGCCCCGCCCCACCCTGCCCGCCGCACCCACCGATCCCCAGGAGCGATGATGGCCCGCAAGACCCATGACGTGCTCAGCGTCGACTGGGTGCGCCTGGAGCTGCTGCGCACCGCCTACTCCACCCGCGGCGGGCTGTTCTCCCGCATGGACCCGCGCATGGTCATCGCCTGGTACCTGGTGATGGCCCTGGCCCCCTGGTTCACCCACAACCTCACGGTGCTGATCGGGTTCTTCGCGCTCGGTGTGCTCTCGGTGATCCTCGCCCGGGTGGGTCCGCTGGTGCTGGGCCTGTTCGTGATCGGCCTCGGCGCGGACGTGATCGCGCTGTTCGCCGCCGCCTTCCTGTTCGGCGGCGATGCGACCACGCTGATCGCCCTCGCCGAGCTGAACCTCAAGCTCGGTGCCGTCTCGATGGCCTCGATGGCCGCGTTCGTCTCCCTGGACCCCGAGAAGCTCTCCGACGCCCTGCTCGCGCTGCGCGCCCCCGAGCTGCTCGCCTTCGGCGTGAGCTACGGGTACCGGATGCTGCCGATCCTGGTGGACGAGTACGTGACCGTGTTCGAGGGCCAGCGGCTGCGCCACGCCCCGCCCGCCCGCCGGGGCCTGCTCGGCTGGCGCGCGGTCCTGCAGTGGTGCGTGATGGCCGTGACCGCCTTCTACCCGATCATGCTCAACACCGCCAAGAACGTGCGCACCACCGTCGAGGCGCTCGAGACCCGCGGCTTCACCTACGGCGCGTCCAACCCTGCCGGACGCACCCTGCGCCTGGCCTACCTCAAGGTCACGGCGCTCGATGTGGCCGTGCTCGCCGCGACCGCGCTGATCGTGATCGGGGCGTACTGGACGGGGGCGCAGTTCCCGCTGTACCGGTGAGCGGCGCGGCGGCTGCCGGGGTGGCGGGGGCGCGGTGCTGGGTGCGGGGTGCCGGGTGCCGGTGGCCGGGTGCCGGGTGCGGCGTGGCCGGGAGCTGGGTGCTGGGGCCCGGTGCTGGTTGCCGGGTGCCGGCGTCGCCGTGCGGGCAATGGCGTATGGGCGCACGCCCTGGCTATATCGCCAGCGCGTGCTCGCATACGCCATCCGGCGTCTGGGCGGGCCGGCGAGGCGCCGGGCGGCTGGCGTTGGGGCGGGCCGGCGAGGGATGCCGGGCGGCTGGCGTCTGGGCGGGCCGGCGAGGCGCCGGAGGGTCGGCGTCGGGGCGGGGCGGCGAGGCGTGCCGGGCGGTCGGCGTCGGGACCGACCGGCCCGGGCTCAGTCGTCGGTTTCGGGGTGGCGGGCGAGGTTCGCGATGGCGGCGGCGAGGCCGCCCCAGACGGTGACGATCGCGACGATCATCATGACGATGGAGGCGAAGGACATGATCACTCCTGTGGGACGAGGGGAACGGTGGGGCGGGGCCGACCGCCGTGCGCCGTGCGCGAGCGCCCGGCCCTGCTCGGTCACGGCGCCGAGCGCAGCTCGTGCGGGGTGGTGGCCGAGGGGTCGACGACCAGGTTCCTGCCGGCGACGGCCTCCGGGGCGATCGGGTCGCCGTCGGAATCCGCCTTGTACAGGTTCGAGCCCTTCGACCACGGGATCAGCGAGAGCCCGATCGCGACGACGACCAGGCCGATCGCCATCAGCCAGCCGAACACCAGGTTGAACCAGGCGGGGTACCCGCTGTAGGTGGTCTCGGAGGTGACCAGGGTGACCGTGCTGATGACGAGCGAGACGCCGAGCACCAGCGGGGCGATCACCGCGACGCACAGCATCCAGATCCTCCCGATCGGGAAGGTGCCGCGCTGGTTGAGGTGGTCGCGCAGGGTGGGCAGGCCCCGCACCACGTAGGAGACGACGATCGTGGACACGGCGGCGGCCGCGACGATGCCGTACTCGTTGGCCCACTTGTCCATGACGTCCAGCAGCGGCAGGCCCATCGTGGTGGAGAACAGCAGGATGGAGATCACGGCCATCGGGACGCTCACGGCGAGGGTCGCGGGGATGCGCGCCATGCCGAACTTGTCCTGGACCGCAGCGATGACCACCTCGACGATCGAGATCATCGAGGTGAAGCCGGCCAGCACCAGCGAGCCGAAGAACAGCACGCCGATCAGCGCACCGGCCGGGGCCTCGGAGATGATGGTCGGGAAGGCGATGAAGGCCAGGCCCACGCCGTCGGTGACGACCTCGTCGATGGCGACGCCCTGCGCCTGCGCCATGAAGCCCAGCGCCGAGAACACGCCGATGCCGCACAGGATCTCGAAGCCCGAGTTCGCGAAGCCGACGACCAGGCCGGAGCCGGTGAGGTCGGTCTTCTTCTTCAGGTAGGAGGCGTAGGTGAGCATGATGCCGAACGCGACGGACAGCGAGAAGAAGATCTGCCCGTAGGCGGCGATCCACACCTTCGCGTCGAGGAGCGCGGCCCAGTTGGGCTGGAAGAACGCGTCCAGGCCGTCGATCGCGCCGGGGAGGAACAGCGAGCGCACCACCAGGATCACGAACATGATCACCAGCAGCGGGATGAAGATGACGGAGCTGGCGGCGATGCCCTTCTGCACGCCCAGGGCCATCACCACGATGACGGCGAGCCAGACCACGATCATCGAGATCAGCACGGCGGGCACGACGTCGAAGCTGACGGTGACGTCGGCCCCGCCGAGCGCCTGGGTGTACTCGCCGAAGAAGCCGTCGGCGTCGTCGCCCCAACGCTGGTCGATGGAGAAGATCGTGTAGTTCGTGGCCCAGGCCAGGATCAGCGCGTAGTACAGCGCGATGATCAGGGCGATCAGCACCTGCCACCAGCCGATGAACTCGGTCCAGCGCCGGAAGCGGCGCCAGGCGGCCGGGGCCGAACCGCGCCAGCGGTGCCCGATCGCGTAGTCGAGGAACAGCAGCGGGATGCCGGCGGTCAGCAGGGCCACCAGGTACGGCAGGATGAACGCGCCGCCGCCGTTCTCGTAGGCGACCGCGGGGAAGCGCCAGATGTTGCCGAGCCCGACGGCGGAGCCGATGGCCGCGAAGATGAACGCGGTCCGGCCGGAGAAGGCGCCGCGATCGGCGCTCGGCGCGACGGCGCCGGCGGATGGGGACGTTGCACTCATGGAGGGCCTCCGGGGAACTGCGCCGCAGGGGACGGCGCGTGCAGGGGGCCGACGACGGTGACGGCCCGGGGAAGTGTGCGCCGCGAGGACGGCGTCGACGGCGGTCGCCGGGCGGCGACCGAGGACCGCAGGGGTGGGCGGTCCGGGCTGGGCGTGCCGATGCGGGATCTCCGCAGAGCACGGTGGGGAAGATGGTACCGGTCATATCGCCCGTTCGCGGGCGGTGCTCACCGGGCGACCCGTGGCGGAGCGACCCGGTGGGGTCAGTCGGCGGGCGGTGGCGGGGGCTTCGGCGCACCGACCGGGGGAGCGACCCGCGGGTGGCGCTCGGCCCCGACGGCAGCGCGATCCTCGGTGCTCGTCGCGTCCCCGCCCTCCGCGGCACCGTCCTCCGCGGCGGCGCCGGCGTTCGCGCGGGCCGGGGACGGGTCCCAGTCCGCGTCCACCACGCGGCGCTGCACGAGGATCGCCAGGCCCAGGATCACGGCGCCGACCACGACCAGCAGCACGATCCCGGGGGCCACCCCGGTGCGGGCCGAGTAGCCGATGAGGACGCCGAACCAGCCGAAGTCCGTGTCGCCGAACGTGGTGTTCGCGGAGCCGAAGGAGCCGAGCACCTTCAGCAGCAGCGCGGGCAGGAACGTCACCAGCAGGCCGTTGACGAAGCCGCCCGCGACCGCGCCGCGCCTGCCGCCGGTCGCGTTGCCGTAGACGCCGGCGGCGCCGCCGGTGAAGAAGTGCGGCACCAGACCGGGCAGGATGAGGGCGAAGCCCAGCACCGGGCCAAGCCACACGCCCAGCACCAGCAGGCCGACGAGGCCGCCCGCGAAGCTGGCGAGGAAGCCGATCAGCACGGCGTTCTGGGCGTAGGGGAAGACGATCGGGGCGTCGAGCGCGGGGATCGCGCCCGGGACCACCTTGGCGGCGATGCCCTGGAAGGCGGGCACCAGTTCGCCGAGGATCGTGCGGACGCCGAAGAGGATCACCGCGACGGCGATGCCGAACTGGAGGCCCTGGGTCACGGATTGCATGAGGTAGTTGCCGATGTCGCTCGCGCCGTCCTCGAAGGCGTCGAAGGCGGTCTCCTGCCCGGCGCGCGCCAGGTAGACGACGGCGACGACGAGGTACATCAGCACCATCGACAGGGCGGTGGCGACCATCGAGTCGCGCAGGAACCGCAGGGACTCGGGGACCTTGAGGTCCTCGGTCGAGCGGCTGCGGCCCCGCGGGTCCACGAGGCGGCCGACGGCGCCGGCGGCGATGTATCCGGCGGTGCCGAAGTGGCCGATGGCGATCGAGTCGTCCCCGGAGATGCGGCGCGTCCAGGGCTGGGCGAGGGCCGGCAGGGCGACCATCAGGATGCCCAGCAGCACGGCGCCGAGGATCACCACCACCAGGGTGGGCATCCCGGCCGAGGCCATCACCACGGTGATCAGCGTGGCCATGAACAGCAGGTGGTGGCCGGTGAGGAAGACGTAGCGCAGCGGGGTGAAGCGGGCCAGCAGGATCGCGATCACGAACCCGAGGATCATCAGCCATGCGACCTGCGCCCCGAACTCCTCCTGGGCGATGCCGGCGATGGCCTCGTTGGTGGGGACCACGCCCTGCGCGCCGAGTGCGCCCTGGATCATCGTGCCCAGCGGTGCGAGGGAGGCGGTGACGAGGGTGGCGCCTGCGCCGATGAGCAGGAAGCCGAGGACGGCCTTGAGGGCGCCGCCGGCCACCTGGCCGACGGACTTGCGCAGGGCGATCAGTCCGATCGCGGTGATCAGGCCGATCAGGTAGGCGGGCACGCTGAGGAACTCGTTGACGAGGAACTCGGCGATCGTGACGAGCACGTTCATGGTCTTGCTCCGTGGATGGGGAGGGGAGGGGTCAGACGGCGTAGACGCGACGCAGGGCGCCGTCGATCTCGGTCTGTGAGGTGAAGTCCTCGATCACCACGACCGGGACGCCGAGGTCGCCGAGGGTCTCCGCGATGGCGCCGGAGGTGAGGATGACGTCCGCATCCTTGGCCCGGCCCTTGGCGGAGATGGTGTCGGTGGCCTGGATGTCGAGGTAGGGCGACCAGCCCCAGCGGTCCAGCACCTGCTCGGCGGTGTTCTTGAGGAACAGGCTGGTGCCCAGCCCGTTGCCGCACACGGTGAGGATCAGGTTCTTGGAGGGGACCGTGTCCGGGTCGGCGGGCGGCCGGTCCGCGGCCTCGGCCGACGGGGCTGCGGCCGACGGGGCGGCGGGAGCCGTCGGGGTCTCCGCGCCGGGCTCGTCCGCCCCGAGGGCGGCGAGCACGTCTGCCTCGGTGGCGGCCGTGTCCAGGGCGCGGCGACCGCGGGGATCCGCGAGCACGCCGGCGAGGGCCGCGAGCGCCGTCTGGTGCGCGGAGGCGTCGGCCGCGGCGAGCGCCATCACCAGCGTCACCGGGTCGTTGGCCTCGTGTCCGAAGGCGACCGGTTCGGCCAACCGGACGAACGACAGCGCCGTGCGGTGCACGGACTCGTCGGGCCGCGAGTGCGCGAGCGCGAAGCCGGGGGCGAGCACGATGTACGGCCCGTGCTGCTCGACGGTACGGATCATCGCGTCCGTGTACGCACCGTCGGTGGCACCGGTGGCGACCAGCAGCTCCCCGGAGACGCGGATCGCCTCGCGCCAGTCCTGCGCACGGGCGTCGAGGGCGATGGCGGCGGGGTCGACCAGAGCGCTGAGCTGTGACATGGGAGGGCCTCTTCCGCGGAGGGGACGGGTGATCGAGGGGGACATCGAGGCTACGCGGTCATCGCCGGCACGTACCGTCCCGCACCGTGTTAGACGCGCCGCGGCGCGATGCCGCACCCCCGACTCGCGGGACATGGTGCCCCGGGGCGTCCCCTCTGCCTATCCTCGTCGGCATGTCTGCTCACTCCGCGGCGCGCGATGACGCGCACCACTCAGAGGTGTCCACCGCCTACCTCCGCCAGCTCGACCAGGAGCGGGAAGCGGCGATGCGCACCTCCTCCCACCCCGGCTCCACCTTCGCGGGGGCCTCCGCGCAGCTCCACGAGCAGCTCGAGAACCAGATCTCGGCCGACGCCGACGCGATGGTCACGCTGATGCTCGACCTCGCCGAGCATCCGGAGGTCGCGTTCGAGGAGCACCGCTCGGCCCGCGCCATCGCCGACCACCTCGCCGCCCGCGGCATCGAGGCACAGGTGGGGGTGCACGGTATGGACACGGCGGTCCGGGCGGAGATCCGCGGCGCCGGCGGCGAGGGCGAGGCGGCGCCCACGCTCGCGATCCTGTCCGAGTACGACGCACTGCCCGGCATCGGCCACGGCTGCGGGCACAACGTCATCGCGGTCATGGGACTGGGCGCCTTCCTGGCACTGGCAGCGCTCGCACGGACCGATCCGTCGGCCGTGCCGGGACGCGTGGTGTTCCTGGGGACCCCCGCCGAGGAGGG
>DATGUQ010000250.1:0-6524 GCA_035301145.1 Brachybacterium sp.
GAGAAGGTGGGCAGCGGCCACCCCGGCACCGCCGTGAGCCTCGCCCCCGCCGCGTACCTGCTCTACCAGGACGTGATGCGCCACGACCCGAGCGATCAGGACTGGCTCGGCCGCGACCGCTTCGTGCTCTCCGCCGGCCACTCGAGCCTGACCCAGTACATCCAGCTCTTCCTGGGCGGCTTCGGCCTCGAGAAGAAGGACATCGAGGAGCTGCGCACCTGGGGCTCCAAGACCCCCGGCCACCCCGAGAACTTCCTCACCGACGGCGTCGAGATCACCACCGGCCCGCTGGGCCAGGGCATCTCCTCCGCGGTCGGCTTCGCGATGGCGCAGCGCCGTGAGCGCGGCCTGCTGGACCCCGAGGCCCCTGCGGGCACCAGCCCCTTCGACCACTTCACCTACGTGATCGCCTCCGACGGCGACCTCCAGGAGGGCGTCAGCAGCGAGGCCAGCTCGATCGCCGGCACCCAGCAGCTGGGCAACCTCATCGTCCTGTGGGACGACAACGAGATCTCCATCGAGGGCGACACCTCGATCGCGTTCACCGAGGACACCGCCGCGCGCTACGAGGCCTACGGCTGGGACGTGCGCACCGTGGACTGGATCCACGGCGGCGCCGACGGCTCGACCTACGTCGAGGACGTCGCGGCGCTCAAGGCCGAGATCCTCGAGGCGCAGAAGGTCACCGACAAGCCGACCTTCATCCGCCTGCGCACCGTCATCGGCTGGCCCATCCCCGAGCTGGCCGGCAGCCACACCGTGCACGGCGCGAAGCTCGGCCCCGAGGGCGTCGCCGGTCTGAAGGAGGTCGTCGGCCTCGATCCGCAGCAGCAGTTCCAGGTCGACGACGACGTGCTCGCCCACACCCGGGGCCTCGTCGAGCGCGCCGCCGCCGAGCGGGCCGAATGGGACAAGGGCTACCAGTCCTGGCGCTCCGCGAACCCGGAGCGGGCCGCCCTGCTCGACCGGCTCGTCGCCCGCGAGCTGCCGGAGGGCTTCGCCGAGGCGTTCCCGACCTTCGAGACCGACGAGAAGGGCATCGCGACCCGTGCCGCGTCCGGCAAGGTGCTCAACGAGCTGGCCGCCGTGATGCCCGAGCTGTGGGGCGGCAGCGCCGACCTGGCCGGCTCGAACAACACCACGATGAAGGGCGAGCCGTCCTTCCTGCCCCAGGAGCACAGCTCCTCCGAGTTCGCCGGTGACGAGTTCGGCCGCACGCTGCACTTCGGCATCCGCGAGCACGGCATGGGCGCGATCCTCTCCGGCATCTCCCTGCACGGCCTGACCCGCCCCTACGGCGGCACCTTCTTCCAGTTCGCGGACTACATGCGCGGCGCGGTCCGCCTCGCCTCGCTGATGAAGGTCCCGGCCACCTACGTGTGGACCCACGACTCCATCGGCCTGGGCGAGGATGGTCCCACCCACCAGCCGGTCGAGCACCTGGCCGCCTACCGGGCCATCCCGAACCTGTCGGTCGTGCGCCCGGCGGACGCCAACGAGACCGCGCAGGCGTGGAAGGCGCTGCTGGAGCGCGACAGCGGCCCCGTGGGCCTGGTCCTGTCCCGCCAGGCGATGCCGACCTTCGACCGCACCGAGTACGCCGGTGCCGAGAACCTCGTCAAGGGCGGCTACATCATGAAGGAGGCCTCCGCGGAGCCGAAGGTCATCCTCATCGCCACCGGCTCCGAGGTGCAGTACGCCGCCGAGGCGCAGAAGCAGCTCGAGGCGGCCGGCACCCCGACCCGCCTGGTCTCGATGCCCTCGGTGGAGTGGTTCGACGAGCAGGACGAGTCGTACCGCGAGTCCGTGCTGCCCTCCTCGGTCACCGCCCGCGTGAGCGTCGAGGCCGGCATCGCGATGCCGTGGCACCGCTTCCTGGGCGCCCATGGCCGGGCGGTCTCGCTCGAGCACTACGGCGCCTCGGCCGATGCCAAGACCCTCTTCCGCGAGTTCGGCTTCACGGCCGAGGCCGTCGTCGAGGCCGCGAAGGAGTCGCTCGCCGCCTCCGGCGCGTGAGCTCCAGCGGGGCAGGGCCTGCGCGGTCCTGCCCCGCTCCTGCTCCCCGTCCCCCACTCCCCCGGCCGGCCGTGACAGGGTTCCCCGAGTCACCTCAGGGAAGGATCGGTCCCTCGCCGGCGTTGACCCCGACGACCGCAGTTCGACACAGGGCGCACACGCCCGGAAGGAACGACATGGCTCAGAACACGCACACCCAGGCCCTCTCCGACGCCGGAGTCTCGATCTGGCTCGACGACCTCTCCCGTGAGCGGATGGACTCGGGCAATCTGCAGGAGCTCGTCGACACCCGCAACGTCGTCGGTGTGACGACCAACCCCTCGATCTTCCAGTCCGCGATCTCCGGGCGTTCGGAGTACGACGCGGACATCGCCCGCCTCGCCGGTGAGGGCAAGGACGTCGACGCGATCGTCGAGGTGCTCACCACCGACGACGTGCGCCGCGCCGCCGATCTCCTCGCCGGTGTGCACACCGCGACCCACGGCGTCGACGGCCGTGTGAGCATCGAGGTCGATCCCCGGCTCGCGCACAGCACCGAGGAGACCATCGCGCAGGCCGAGCACCTCCACGGGGTCGTCGGCCGCGAGAACCTGTTCGTGAAGATCCCGGCCACGGAGGCGGGCCTGCCGGCGATCACCGCGACGATCGCCGCAGGCATCAGCGTCAACGTCACGCTGATCTTCTCCGTGGACCGCTACCGCGCCGTGATCGACGCGTACCTCGCCGGTCTCGAGCAGGCGGCCGCCGCCGGCAAGGACCTCTCGAGCATCCAGTCGGTCGCCTCCTTCTTCGTCTCCCGGGTCGACTCCGAGATCGACTCCCGGCTCGAGGAGCTGGGCACCGAGGAGGCCGCTGCGCTGCGCGGCCAGGCCGGTGTCGCCAACGCGCAGGTCGCCTTCGGGGTGTACCTCGAGGCCTTCTCCGGGGAGCGCTTCGAGGCGCTCAAGGAGAAGGGGGCGAACGTGCAGCGGGCGCTGTGGGCCTCCACCGGGGTGAAGAACCCCGAGTACTCCGACACCCTCTACGTCGACAGCCTGGTCGCCGACCCCACCGTCAACACCATGCCGGAGAAGACCCTCGCCGCCGTCGCGGAGCACTCCGAGCCGAAGGCCGCGCTGAACGCGCAGACGGCCGCTTCGGCCCAGGCCGTGCTCGAGCGGGTCTCCGCGGCGGGCGTGGACCTCGCCGACGTGTTCGCGGTGCTCGAGCGCGAGGGCGTCGAGAAGTTCGAGAAGTCCTGGAACGAGCTGCTCGCCACGGTCTCCGAGTCCGTCGAGTCCTCCCGAGCCTGACCCCGCCAGGAGCACGGCCCGGCCAACGCGGCGGGCCGTGCTCCTGTGCCGCTGTCCGAGAAAGGACGATCGTGACCGACTCCTCCACCCTCCTCACCGGGGCGGATTCGCCCAATCCGCTGCGCGACCCGCGCGACCGTCGCATGCCGCTCATCGCAGGGCCCAGCTCGATGGTGATGTTCGGCGTCACCGGCGACCTCGCGCGCAAGAAGCTGCTGCCGGCGATCTACGACCTCACCCACCGCGGTCTGCTGCCGCCCAGCTTCGGCCTGGTCGGCTTCGGCCGCCGCGACTGGTCCCACGACGACTTCGCCGACTACGTGCGCACGTCCGTGGCCGAGCACTCCCGCACCGGCTTCGACGAGAGCGTCTTCGAGCAGCTGCGCGGCGGGCTCCGCTTCGTCACCGGCACCTTCGACGACACCGCGGCGTTCGAGAAGCTCACCGAGGTGGTCGGCGAGCTGGACCGCACCCGCAGCACCGGCGGCAACCACGCCTTCTACCTCTCGATCCCGCCGGACGCCTTCCCCAAGGTGCTCTCGCAGCTGGCGGACTCGGGGCTCAACTCCGCGGACAACGGCTCCTGGCGCCGTGCCGTGATCGAGAAGCCCTTCGGGCACGACCTCACCTCGGCGCGCGAGCTCAACGACGTGGTCGAGAAGGTCTTCCGACCCGAGGACGTCTTCCGCATCGACCACTACCTGGGCAAGGAGACGGTGCAGAACATCCTCGCGCTGCGCTTCTCGAACCAGCTGTACGAACCGATCTGGAACGCGAACTTCGTCGACCACGTGCAGATCACCATGGCCGAGGACATCGGCATCGGGTCCCGCGCCGGCTACTACGACGGCATCGGCACCGCCCGTGACGTGATCCAGAACCACCTGCTGCAGCTGCTCGCGCTGACAGCGATGGAGGAGCCGATCAGCTTCCGCGCCTCGGACCTGCGCGCCGAGAAGGAGAAGGTGCTCTCCGCGGTCGAGCTGCCCGCGGACCTCGCCGCGCACACCGCCCGCGGCCAGTACGTGGGCGGCTGGCAGGGCGGCGAGGAGGTGCGCCCCTACGTCGAGGAGGACGGCATCCCCGCCGACTCCACCACCGAGACCTTCGCCGCGATGCGGCTGGACATCGCCACCCGCCGCTGGGCTGGGGTGCCCTTCTACCTGCGGGCGGGCAAGCGCCTGGGACGCCGGGTCACCGAGATCGCGGTCGTGTTCAAGCGCGCCCCGTTCCTGCCCTTCCGCTCCACGGACACCGCGGACCTCGGGCAGAACGCGATCGTGATCCGCGTCCAGCCCGACGAGGGCGTCACCATGCGCTTCGGCTCCAAGGTGCCCGGCACCCAGATGGAGGTGCGGGACGTGACGATGGACTTCGCCTACGGCATGAACTTCACCGAGGAGTCGCCGGAGGCGTACGAGCGCCTGATCCTCGACGTGCTGCTCGGAGATCCCCCGCTGTTCCCCCGGCAGAAGGAGGTCGAGCTCTCCTGGAAGATCCTCGACCCCATCACCGAGTTCTGGGAGCAGAACCTGGACCCGGCCCCGTACCGCCCCGGCACCTGGGGCCCCGACACCGCGCACGAGATGCTCGCCCGTGACGGGCGTACCTGGAGGCGACCGTGATCACCACCCTGACCGACACCACCGCATCGGCGATCGACAAGAAGATGATCGAGATGCGGGAGACCTTCGGCGAGAACACCATCGGCCGGGTCCTGACCCTCATCATCATCTCGACCGGTGACGTCGAGGAGCCGCTCGAGGCCGCGATCGCGGCCAGCCACGAGCACCCCGCCCGGGTCATCGTGGTCGACACGGAACCGGAGGCCCCCAGCTCGGGGCTGGACGCCGAGATCCGGGTGGGTCGCGACGCCGGCGCCGCGGAGGTCGTGATCCTCCGTGCCCGCGGCGACGTGCTGTCCTCGCTGGACACCCTGGTGATGGCCCTGCTGCTGCCCGACGCGCCGATCGTGACCTGGTGGCCCGAGAACGCGCCCTCCTCCCCCGTCCACGACGTGCTCGGCTCCATGTCCCAGCGCCGTATCACGGACTCGGCCGCCTGCGCCGATCCGCTGGCGACGCTGAAGCGGCTGCGCCGCGGCTACGCCAGCGGCGACTCCGACTTCGCCTGGAGCCGGCTGACCCGCTGGCGCGGTCTTGTCGCCAGCGCCTACGAGGTCCCGCCCGTCGCCGTCCCCACGCGGATCGAGGTCAGCGGCTCGGTCGACGACCCCTCGGTGGCGCTGATGGCCGGATGGCTGGAGCACGCTCTCGGGGTCGAGGTCGAGGTGCTGCCCCCGCGCGACGGGAACGCCGGCTTCGCCGGAGTGCACGGCGTGCGACTGGTCCGTGAGGACGGCGTCATCGACCTCACCCGCATCGACGACGACTCCATCGTCCTGAAGCTGCCCGGGGACGAGACCGGTCAGCACGTGACGATGCCGCGCCGCACCCTGCCCGAGCTGGTCACCGAGGAGCTGCGCCGCCTGGATCCCGACGAGGTGTACGGCGAGGTGCTCGCCAGCACCTACAGCAGCATCGACGACTCCGCGACCTTCGCCACCGGGAAGCCGGAGCCGCGCGACGTGGTGGGCCCCGATGCCGACGCCGTCGCCGCGGCCGCCGCCACCGCCACGGCCGCGCAGCTCGCGACCGCGCTCGAGGAGCGGCCCCAGGCGCATCTCGTGCTCACCGGCGGCACCGTCGGCACGAGGACCGCGGCCGCGCTGCCGGAGGCGCTGGATGCCGCGGGCGTCGACTGCAGCCGTCTGCACCTGTGGTGGGGCGATGAACGCTACGTGGAGCCCGACTCCGAGGAGCGCAACGAGGTGGGCGTGCGCGAGACGCTGCTCGCCCCGCTCCAGGAGCGGGGCCTGCCGGCCCGGCACATCCACGTGATGCCCTCCCCCGCCGACGGCATGTCCCTGGACGACGCCGCCGCCTGGTACGGCCAGCAGCTGGACCAGATGGGCGGTGACGAGCCGTTCCGCACCCGCGGCCGCGCGTTCTTCGACGTGCTGCTGCTGGGCGTGGGCCCCGACGGCCACATCGCCTCGCTGTTCCCGGAGCATCCCGGCCAGCGCCGGGTCAGCGCCAGCGCGACCGGGGTGACCGATTCCCCCAAGCCGCCGCCGGAGCGGATCTCGCTGACCTGGCCGGTGCTGAACTCGGCCCGACACGTGGCGCTGCTGGTGGCTGGAGCGGAGAAGGCCGG
>DATGUQ010000251.1:0-4240 GCA_035301145.1 Brachybacterium sp.
CGGCTACACCACGGTGCTCGCCGCGCCGGGCCACGGCGACTACGCCCGCTTCCAGCCCGGGCCGGGCATCCCGATGAGCTTCGACGACCTCAAGACCATCGAGGCGGCGGCGTTCCTCTCCGACGTCGCCCACGGCACGCACCTGGCGCCGAGCGCGGCCGACGGGCTCGCCGCGGCCGAGGTGTGCGAGGCGATCGTCCGCTCGGCGGCGAGCCGGGCGTGGGAGAAGATTCCACAGGAACGGGCACCACAGAGGTGAGTCCGCACCTTTGTGCGCTCAGCTCACCGGTCTTCGTGGCGGTGTCGCGTATCGGGGTCCCTCCGCGCACTCCAGGGGGCGCTCGCGTGAGGAGCGAGAGTGGAGGTCACGTAGCACTTGCTGAGCCCGAGCGCCTTCCGGACCTGTCTGAGCTTGCCCTGTAGCGTCGCGAGCATCGGCTCGATGTGCTTGCTCTTGCGCCCGCCATCCTTGATGTCCACATGAAGTGCCAAGTGGATGCGCGTCGCCGCTGCACATCCCTGCGCGAACTGGGCAGCATTACTCTGTGCCTCGGCCCGCTGCAGCGCGAACAGCACCGCCATGGTCCCCGCCGCTTTGCCGCCCACGGTTCGGGTGAGCTCGTCCGGCGGTCTCGCTCCGGCGTAGGTGTAATCCTTCATCTCGATGATCCACAGCGTTTCCCCATCGAGCGCCAGCACATCGCACCCCAGCAACCCGAGTGCGCCTGCTGGGCGCTGATATTGGGGCCATCGGTCGAAGACGGTGACGTCCCAGTCCTCGGGGAACGTGAAGAGCGTCCCGTCAATATTCATCTCACCCGGCTGAGCCTCTCCCACCCTGTCTCACCACGCCAGGTATCGGCTCGCCTGCTCGGCTTCTGCCTCGAGCGCAGCCACATAGTCAAGGGTGTCGAGGTCGTCGGAAACCTGCGCAACCACCTCGGCGGCAGCGAGCGGTTGGTCCGGCTCCAGCCTTCGACTGAGACCGATGTAGCGGGGCTCGATCTCGTCGCTGCTCATCTGGAGCTCTCGAAGCATGAACATGCTGTGAGTCGCGACCACGACCTGTGGACCGGTCCGAGCGAGATGCACGAGCGCACGCGCCACCGCCCTCTGCGACGCGGGATTCAGGTTAGCCTCCGGCTCGTCCCAGAACAGGTAACCCCCGCGTAGCAGCACACCGTTGGAGATGAGCCGTACGATCATCGCCAGCTTGCGCTGGCCTTCCGCGAGCAGGGACGCCTCGAGATTCCCGAGTCCCGGTTGCTTCAGATAGAATTTCCCGTCCCATTCGACAACGGTGCCGCCGTCGAGGAGCTCGGCGATGTGCTGCAGCACGTCGTTGGCCTGCTGCCCTCGGGGCCCGCGCAGTGCAGGGCGCATGAGCAGCTCCACCGTGTCCCGCCATGTCTCCTCGAAACCCGTCGCGTATGCGTCGTACAGGCCGATGAACCACGGCGCCAGGGTCAGGAGTTCGTGCGCAGGAAGGAAAACTGGCTCGTCCTCGAGTGACCGCCCCGGGGCATTGCGGATGGCGACCTCACGCTTCGCGTGAGATGAGAAGTCGAATCGCAACGGGTCTCCGATGCCCGCATACTTGACGCCGACGTCGGCTCTCCCCCGCCCCTGCACCCGCCGGGTGAGGCGCCCGAGGCTCTCCGGTCGGAAGGCTCCGACAAGCTTGGACGCTACGTCGCCGGCGAGGTCCTTCTTCGTGAGCGTCTCGGCATCCTTGAGGGACTTGGTGCATGAGTAGAGCAACTTGAGCAGTTGCGACTTGCCCGTCGCGTTGTCGCCGACGATCACGTTGACACCGGGGGCGAGGTCGAGTTCGACATCCTGGAACGGTCCAAAGGACGACACGTTGACGCTCGTGATCGGGTGCTGGGCCATGTATCTACTCTATGGGCATTCCCGTTTGCAGAACAGTGCTGGTGAGCGGTCGTGGGGGAAACCCCCGGGCGCTGTCCAGCCCCTCGCGATAGCCTTTCGGCACGCCCAGGACGAGGCGCAGGCGCAGGCCGGGGCCCACTGCAGGACGACCCCAGGCCGGCACATGCCCCTCGTCACCGTCTCGGGGAGGACAGCAGGGAGAAGTGAGCGCAGGAGATGACCCGTCGGCCGAGGAGCCGACGACCGGGGACAGCAGGTTCCCCGATCCCTTCGCGCCGCCTGCCCCACCACCGCACGGCACAGGCGCAGGCACGGGCACCGGCACCGGCGCCGGCGCCGGCACCCCGAGCGTCGCCCCCGGCGACCGGGATCTCCCCTGGAAGGCCACGGCGGAGCGCCGCGACCTGTGGGGTCCGGTCGACAGGCCCCTGCAGGGCACGGTCCACTCCCCCGCCTCCCGCGCCGTCGGCCCGTCCCGCCGGTCCCCGCTGGTGCGCTTCGGCGTGCCGGTGGTGCTGGGCGGCCTCGCGGCCCTGGCCGCGCTCGCGGTGGTGCTCGGCATCGGGCTCGGCGGTCCCGTGCTCGCTCTCGCCGCGGCCGCCGGAGTCGGTGCGGTGACCCTCGGCGGGGTGGGTGTGGCCGCGAACCGCCCGCTGCCGGCGGCCGAGGCGCGCCCCGTGCTGGACGCCTCCGTGCCGGACAGCACCCGCGCCGTGCTCGAGGAGATCCTCTCGGCCGACGCCGCCATCCGCGAGCAGGTCACGGGCCTGCGGCCGCAGGCGAGCAGCACCCCGACGGCGACCTCGGTCCTCGACCACGTCGAGGCGCTGGTCACCCGGATCGACGCGCTGGTCGGCGCCGAGCAGCTGCAGTCGCTGCGGCCCTCCTCCGGCGAGGTGACGATGCTCGAGGGGATCGCCTGCCGCTACGTGCCCGACCTGGTCGACGCCGCGGCCGACACCATCGGCTTCCTGCGGACCTTCGAGGGCACCGCCCGCCAGGAGGCGCTGGAGAACCTCGCGAGCGTCGACCAGCAGCTGAACGTGCTCGCGGAGGGGGTCGAGCAGATCGAGGCCGACCTCGTCGGCGGGGTCTCCCGCTCCCTCGAGGTGCACGCCGAGTTCCTGCGCGCCCGCTTCGCCGACCAGCACCTGAACCCGATCATCGACGTCTGACCACCTCACACCTTCCCATCGGCAACCGCCCAGGAGGCACCCATGAACAAGCTCGAGCCCCCCACGCCCGCCCAGGAGATCACCCCGGCCGAGCCGGTCGAGTCGATCGACGACGACCAGGCCGGGGACATGCTGCCCGACCTGGCGCCCGAGCAGCAGGCCGAGCTCGAACAGCGGGCCGACGCGTGGGTCGAGCAGGTCGCACAGCTCAACCCCCATTCCCAGGAGTACACCGCACAGGTCAACGCGCTGGGAGCGGTCGCGCGCCGCACCTTCGAGCGCACCAGCCAGACCTCCTCCCGCTTCATGCAGCAGTCGCTGCGGGAGTCGAAGGAGAAGGGCAACGCGCAGGAGTCGGTCGCGAAGTCGCTGTCCGAGCTGCGCACCACCATGGAGGACCTCGCCCCGAAGGACGAGACCTTCGCGGACAAGGCCCTGGGCTGGTTGCCCGGCCGCAACATGGCCAAGCGCTACTTCCGCAGCTTCGAGTCCAACCAGGACCAGCTCGACCAGGTGCTCGGCGCGCTCAGCCGCGGCCAGGAGATGCTGCAGAAGGACAACGCCGAGCTCTCCGTCGAGCGCCGGGCCCTGTGGGACGACCTCGCCTCCCTGAAGAAGGCCTCCTACCTGCTGAGCCTGCTCGACGACCGGGCGGTGCGGCGGGCGGAGCAGCTGCGCGCCGAGGGGAAGGCCGCCGAGGCCGACGCCCTCGAACGGGACGTGCTGTTCGCGGTGCGTCAGCGCCGCCAGGACGTCGCCACCCAGATCGCGGTCACCGTGCAGGCCTACCTCTCGATGGGCCTGATCGAGGACAACAACACCAAGCTCCAGCAGGGCGTGGAACGGGCGCGGACCACCACCGTCACGGCGCTGCGCACGGCGGTGATCACCGCGCAGGCGCTCGAGAACCAGAAGATCGTGCTGGACCAGATCGACGCGGTCAACCGCACCACCGACAACCTCATCTCCCGCACCTCGCAGATGCTCGCCGACAACTCGGTGAAGATCCAGGAGCAGGCCGCGACCTCCGGCGTCTCCGAGGAGACGCTGCAGCAGGCGTTCGACAACCTGTTCACCACGATGGACGGGATCGACGCCTTCCGCACCCAGGCCAACCAGAACTTCCTCACCACCGTGACGAACCTGGAGCAGCAGGTGGAGCGGGCCCAGCC
>DATGUQ010000252.1:0-4356 GCA_035301145.1 Brachybacterium sp.
CGGCTACACCACGGTGCTCGCCGCGCCGGGCCACGGCGACTACGCCCGCTTCCAGCCCGGGCCGGGCATCCCGATGAGCTTCGACGACCTCAAGACCATCGAGGCGGCGGCGTTCCTCTCCGACGTCGCCCACGGCACGCATCTCGCACCGAGCGCGGCCGACGGGCTCGCCGCGGCCGAGGTGTGCGAGGCGATCGTCCGCTCGGCGGCGAGCCGGGGGTGGGAGACGATCCCGCAGGGCTGATCCCCGGGCGGGACCGGCCCGCCCTGACGGATCCGGGCCACCCCGCACCCCACACCCCGAGGTCACCGACGAGTTATGTGCACGCTGGTCCCATCCACGGAACAGGGGCGCTCATGACCTCCGAGTAACCGTGACGTGGGGGTGGGACGGGGCATGCGGGGCGACCAGAGCACGTGCCACGGGAGCGGGGGCTGCAGGCAGGGGATGCCGCAGGCCGCACTTGTGAGGGTGGACCCCGCGCTACGCCGCCCGGTCGCTCCCGTGCAGCCGCCGTTCCGGATCGGGGACGCTCGCCAGGAGCGCGCGCGTGTACTCGTGCTGTGGCGCCCCGAGCACCTGCTGCGCGCTGCCCTGCTCGACGGCCCGGCCGCCGCGCAGCACGGTCACGCGGTCGGCCAGGGACCCCACCACGGCGAGGTCGTGGCTGATGAACACGCACGCGAACCGTGTCGCCTCGATCGCCTCGCGCAGCACGTCGATCACGTGCGCCTGGATGGTGACGTCCAGGGCGCTGGTGGGCTCGTCGGCGATGAGCAGGGCCGGGTCGAGGATCAGGGCGCGGGCGATCGACACGCGCTGGCGCTGCCCGCCGGAGAGCTCGTGCGGGAGGCGGCTCGCGTAGGAGGCGGGCAGGCGCACGGCCTCGAGGGCCTCCGCGGTCCGTCGGTCGATCTCGGCGCGTGAGCTGCGCCCGGCCAGCTGGAGCGGCTCGCCGATGCTCCAGCCCACGGTGCGGCGGGGGTTCAGCGAGGAGGCCGGGTCCTGGAACACCAGGCCCACACGCGCGTACGCGGCCCGACGCTCCGCCGCCCCCAGCGCGCGCGGATCGACGCCGTCGAGCTCGAGCGTGCGGGCCTGGACGGGCACCAGGCCGGCCAGCGCCTTCCCCCAGGTGGACTTGCCGGAACCGGATTCGCCGACCAGGCCGTGGATCTCGCCGCGGCGGATCTCCATCCCCACGTCATGCAGCGCGAGGTGGGAGCCGCCCCGCCGCCGATACTCGACCGAGAGCCCCTCGACACGCACGACGGGCGGTTCCGCGCCGCGCCCGGCAGGCGCATCGCCGGCGGCGACGTCCTGACCCGGATCCCGCCCAGCCGTCCGTGCGAGGCTCTCCGACAGCCTCGGCACCGCGGCCAGCAGCTCGCGCGTGTAGGGCTCTTCCGCAGCGGAGAGGACCCGCCGGAACTCGCCCTGCTCGACGGCGTCGCCGTCCTTGAGCACCACCACGTCGTCCGCGATCTCGCCCACCACACCCATGTCGTGTGTGATCAGCAGGACCCCGATCTCCCGCTCCTGGACGATCCGCACCAGCAGGTCGAGGATGTCCCGCTGCACGGTGACGTCGAGGGCGGTGGTCGGCTCGTCGGCGATGAGCAGCGCGGGATCGCCGCTCAGGGCGAGCGCGATCACCACGCGCTGCAGCTCGCCGCCCGAGAGCTCGTGCGGGTAGGAGCGTGCGGTGCGGGCCGGGTCGGGCAGGGCGACGGATTCCAGCAGCTCGCGCGTGCGGCGACGCGCTTCGGCCGCACCGTGCACGCCCTCGCGCACCGCGAGCACGTCCCGGAACACGGCGGAGACCTTCATGACCGGGGACAGCGACTGCCCCGGCTCCTGGAAGACCATCCCGATACGGCCCGACCGGATCCGGCGCATCTGCTGCGCGGAGCGGCCCACGAGCTCCTCCCCGCTCAGCCGCGCGCTGCCGCGCACCTCGGCGACGCGCGGCTGCAGGCCGATCGTGGCCAGGGCGGTCATGGACTTGCCGGAGCCGGATTCGCCCACCAGTGCAGTGATGCGGCCGGCCCGCACGGTGAGGTCGAGCCCGGTGACCACGGCGCGGCCGCCGATCTCCACGCGCAGACCGTCGAGGACGAGCAGCTCGTCGACACCTGCAGGAGCACTCATGCGACCAGCGTCACCGTGAGGTAGTTCGGGTAGGCCGGGAACTCTCCGATCACGAAGTTCTCCACGGCGGAGCCGTGGATGAAGGAGTTCTTCGAGTAGATCAGCGGCACCACCGGGGACTCCTCGAGGATCTGTCGGTCCACGGCGGCCCACTTCGCGTGCGCCTCGTCCGGATCGATCGTCGAGGAGGCCTCGAGGATCGCGGCGTCCACGTCCGGGTTGTCGTAGCGGGCGAGGTTGTAGTTCCCGCTGCCGATCTGGCTCGAGTCGAACAGCGGGGTGAGGTTCGCGTTCGGGGAGGGGACGTCCGGCTGCCAGGAGCTGAGCACCAGATCGTAGGCGCTGCCGTCGCCGGCGGTCACCTCGGAGGAGTAGGCGTTGTCGTCCAGCGGCTGGATCGTCACGGTGATCCCGGCGCGGGCCAGGCCCTGCTGGATCGCCTCGGCCGCGCCGGTCTGGTCGTCGGTGATGACCAGGCGCAGGTCGAGCTCCTCGACCCCCGCCGCCTCGAGCAGCCGGGCGGCCTCCTCGGGATCGCCCGCCGGCTCGTCGGAGTACAGCGAGTACTCCTCGCGGCCGGCGATGCCGGGGGTGATCAGCGTGGTGGCGTAGTCGCCGGAGATCTCCCCGCCCTTGGAGGTGAGGTAGGCCTGCTTGTCCACGGCGTACTGGATGGCGCGACGCACGGCGACGTCCTGCAGCGCCTCCGACTCCGTGTTCAGCGCCAGGTACTCGAGCGCTCCCGGCCCGGAGGTGACCAGGCGATCACCGACGTTCGGGTCGTTCTGCGCCTGGACCAGCTGCGCGGTGGGCACGAAGCTCGCCAGGAACGCGGTCTGCGAGTCGGCGCGGTCGGCGATGATCGACTGCGCGACCACGCTCGCGTCCTGCGCGAGCGCGAACTCGATCTGGTCCGGACCACCGGTGCGGGCCTCGTCGGTGGCCGCATCCCAGTTCTCGTTGCGCACGAGGACGGCCCGGCTGCCGGGCGCGTACGACTCCAACCTGTACGGGCCGCTGGTCACCGGCGCGGTCGCGTAGGTCTCGGGTTCGCCGGAGTCCTCGGGGACCGGTGCGAAGGCGGGCGTCGAGGCGATCCAGCCGAAGTCCCCGTAGGGGCGGTTGAGGTGGAAGACGAGGGTGAGGTCGTCCGGGGTCTCGATCGAGTCGAGGTGCTCGCCGGAGAACGGGCCGGAGTAGTCCTGGCCGCCCTCGAGCAGCACCTTGTGGTAGGTCAGGCCGCCCGTCAGCTCGGGGGCGAAGGAGCGCTCCAGGCCGTACTTGACGGTCGCGGCGGTGATCGGGGTGCCGTCCTCGAAGTGCAGCCCCTCCTGGAGGGTGAAGGTCCAGGTGGCCCCGTCGTCCGAGGGGGTGCCGACGTCGGTCGCGAGATCCGGGATCAGCTCGGTGGGGGCCTCGGCGGAGGTCTTCCACGCGGTGAGCCGGCGGGCGGTCAGTCCCAGCGTGGTGATGGCGAGGTTCTGGCTGGTGGCGGGATCGAAGCTCATCTCCTCGCCGGTGGAGAAGATGGTCAGCGTCCCACCGCTGTCCTCGCCCCCGCCGTCGGAACCGGAGCCGGAGCTGGTGCCGCCGCTCGAGCAGGCGGCGAGCGCGCCGGTGGCGAGGACGATCGGGGTGGCGGTGAGGACGCCGCGCCGGGAGAGGGATGCAGAGGTCATGGGTGTGTCTCCTGAGAGGTCTGGTCGGTCGGGGTGGTCTGGGGTGTCGGCCGGCGCGAGGAGCGCCCGCCGACGGCGAGGCGGCGGTCCAGCAGCGGGCGGGCGAGGTCCGCGCAGAGGTTGGCCAGGACGATGAGCAGGGAGCCGACGAGCGTGGTCCCGACGATGACCGGCAAGTCCGCGGTCGAGGTCGCATCCAGCAGCAGCGCGCCGAGGCCGGGCTGGCCGAAGATGCGCTCGGTGATCACGGTGCCGCCCAGCAGCGCGCCGATGTCCAGGGCCACGAGGGTGGTCAGCGGCAGGGCGAGGTTGCGCAGCGCGTAGCGATCGATGCGGCGCTCGGAGAGGCCGGTGGCGCGGGCCGTGCGCACATAGTCCAGACCCAGCTGCTCGATCATGGAGGAGCGCACCAGGCGGGCGTAGATCGCGCCGTTGAGGAAGGCGAGCGTCGCCCAGGGCAGCACCAGGTGGCGCGCCCACTGCAGCGGATCCTCGGAGAAGGGCACGTACCCTCCGCTGGGCAGC
>DATGUQ010000253.1:0-2952 GCA_035301145.1 Brachybacterium sp.
ATGGAGGAGACATGACCGCTGCACGACCCTGGCCGCTCGGAGTCGAGGGGATCGCCTACGGCGGGGACTACAACCCCGAGCAGTGGCCCCGCGAGGTGCGCCTGGAGGACATCGAGCTGATGCGCGAGGCCGGCGTGAGCCTGGTCAGCGTCGCGATCTTCTCCTGGGCCACGCTCGAACCGCGCGAGGGCGAGTACGACTTCGCCTGGCTCGACGAGATGATGGACCTGCTCGACGAGGCGGGGATCAAGGTCGCGCTCGCCACCGCGACCGCCTCCCCGCCGCCGTGGCTGACCCACCAGCACCCGGAGCTGCTGCCCGTGACAGCCGACGGCACCGTGCTCAGCCCGGGCGGCCGGCAGGCCTACGCCGTCTCCGCGCCGCTCCTGCGTGAGTACGCGGTGAAGATGACGCGTGTGATGGCCGAGCGCTACGGCGAGCATCCGGCGCTCGCCCTGTGGCACGTGGACAACGAGCTGGGCTGCCACGTCCCGCACGACTTCTCCGACCACGCCGCCGCGGCCTTCCGTCGCTGGCTCGAGGACCGCTACGGCAGCATCGAGGCGCTGAACGACGCCTGGGGCACCGCGTTCTGGTCGCAGCGCTACGACTCCTTCGAGGAGATCCTCCCGCCCCGCGCCGCGCCCACCTATCCCAACCCCACCCAGCAGCTCGACTTCGCCCGGTACTCCAGCGACGAGCTGCTGGCCCACTACCGCGCCCTGCGTGCGGTGCTGCGCGAGGCCACCCCGCACGTGCCCGCGACCACGAACTTCATGCTCTCCAGCGCGACCAAGTGGATGGACTACTTCTCCTGGGCCGCGGATGTCGACGTGGTCGCCAACGACCACTACCTGATCGCCGCCGACCCCCGCGGCCAGATCGAGCTGGCCTTCGCCGCGGACCTCTCCCGCGGCGTCGCCGGCGGTGACCCGTGGATCCTCATGGAGCACTCGACCTCCGCCGTGAACTGGCAGCCCCGCAACCGCGCCAAGGGCCCAGGGGAGATGCTGCGCAACTCGCTCTCGCACGTGGCCCGCGGGGCCGACGGGATCATGTTCTTCCAGTGGCGGCAGTCCCGGGCCGGCGCCGAGAAGTACCACTCGGCGATGGTGCCCCACGCCGGGAAGGACACCGACGTGTGGCGCGGCACCGTCGCGCTGGGCAGGGCGCTGGAGGCCCTCGCCCCGGTGCACGGCAGCCGGGTGCTCAGCCGGGTCGCGCTGGTCATGGACTACCCCTCCTGGTGGACCAGCGAGCTGGACTCCCACCCCACCCAGGCGCTGCGCTACAGCGAGGAGATGCTGCGCTGGTACACGGCGCTGTGGGATCTCGGCATCGGCGTGGACATCGTGCCCACGAGCGCCGATCTGACCGGCTACGAGCTGGTCATCGCACCGACGCTCCACACCGTCAGCGCCGCGGAGGCCGAGCGCCTGGCCGAGGCCGCCCGCGCCGGCGCGCAGGTGGTCCTCACCTTCTTCTCCGGCATCGTGGACGAGAACGACCACGTGCACCTCGGCGGCTATCCGGGCGCGTTCCGGGACCTGCTGGGCGTGCGCACCGAGGAGTTCTACGCCCTGCAGGAGGGCGAGGTGCTGCACCTGGACGACGGCACCGCCGCCGACCTGTGGAGCGAGAAGACGCACCTCGAGGGCGCCGAGGCGGTGCGCAGCTGGGCCGACGGCGCCCTGCGCGGCCGGCCCGCGGTGACCCGGAACGAGGTCGGGGTCGAGGGCGGGGCGGCCTGGTACGTGGCCGCACGCCCGTCGGCCGACGGACTCGAGACCCTCGTCGCCGAGATCGCGGAGGCCGCCGGGGTGGAGCCGGCCGTGCCCGGCCTGCACCGCGACGTCGAGGCGGTGCGCCGCTTCGCCGAGGACGGCACCACCTACCTCTTCGTGCTCAACCACTCCGAGTTCGACCAGGTGGTGCAGGTCAGCGGGATCGACCTGCTGCGCGGCACCGATGCGGACGGCGCCCACACCGTGCCCGCCGGGGCCGTCGCGGTCATCCGCGAGCGCTGAGGGCGAGCCGCGGAGCGGTGCACCCCGGCGCCGGGCTGCACCTGGCACACTGGCGTAAGACGTTTCACACGAGAGGTTCGACGATGACCGCCCTGCTCCGCCCCACCCCCGACGGTTTCCTCCGTGCGGGGGAGACGCATCTGGTGATCTCCGGTGCGATCCACTACTTCCGGGTCCATCCCGAGCAGTGGCGCGATCGGCTGCGCCGCCTGGTCGCGATGGGCTGCAACACCGTGGAGACCTACGTGGCCTGGAACGTGCACCAGCCCGGGAGGGGCGTCACCACCTTCGAGGGCTTCGCGGACCTCGGCCGCTTCCTCGACATCGCTGCCGAGGAGGGGCTCGACGCGATCGTGCGCCCCGGCCCGTACATCTGCGCCGAGTGGGAGAACGGCGGCTTCCCCGGGTGGATCCTCGCCGACCGCAACCTGCGCCTGCGCCACCGCAGCGCCCCGTACCTGGATCTGGTCGACGCCTGGTTCGACGAGCTGATCCCGGTGATCGCCGAGCGGCAGGCCGCTCGCGGCGGCAACGTGGTGATGGTGCAGGTGGAGAACGAGTACGGCAGCTTCGGCGATGACAAGGCCTACCTCGCGCACCTGCGGGACGGCCTCGTCGCCCGCGGGATCGAGGAGCTGCTTGTCACCTCCGACGGCCCGGCGCGGATGTGGCTGACCGGCGGCACCGTCGACGGGGCGCTGGGCACCGTGAACTTCGGCTCCCGCACCCTGGAGGTGCTCGCGATGGCGGAGCGGGAGCTGCCCGACCAGCCGCAGATGTGCATGGAGTTCTGGAACGGCTGGTTCGACCACTGGGGCGAGGACCACCACGAGCGCACCGGCGGGGACGCGGCCGGGGAGCTCTCGGACATGCTCGGGCACGGCATGAGCGTGAACTTCTACATGGCCCACGGCGGCACCAACTT
>DATGUQ010000254.1:0-23643 GCA_035301145.1 Brachybacterium sp.
TCCGGTGACGGTCCGCTCATCGACGGACGGGTCGAGGATCACGACCATTTCGTACTTGCGCATGTTCTGGTACCCACCTCCTGTGGTCTCTGCGGCCACGGTCTCTCCGTGGCAGGAGGGTTCATGCCATCCGGCCCGGGCATCGGCGACGCCCGTCACGGACCGGCTCAGCCTACCTGCGGCGCCCGACATCGGCCAGGGCGCGCCGCAGGGTGCGCCCGGCATCACAGGACGGGGCGACGGCGCGGCGGCTCAGCCCTTCATCGCCTTCTTCACCCGGGCGAACCAGCCGCCCGTGCTCCGGGCACCGGCGATGCCCCCGCCGGCGATCGCCCCGGCGGTGCGACCCTGCAGCCGGGTGCCGCAGCGGTCGCAGAGCTTCCGGCCGGTGATGGAGGTGTACGGTCTGCCGCGGATCTTCCGGCGGCACTGTTCGCAGCGCATGGTCCGATCGTGCCATGCGGGCCGCCCCGCCACGACCGATCGGTCCGGGCCCGCGCGCGCTGCGCGCCTGGTGTGGCCTCATGACCAGCACCGACGAGAGCCCCTCGCTGCGACGCACCGTCACCACCACCGGTCTGTTCCTGTTCATCCTCGGGGACGTGCTCGGCGCGGGCGTCTACGTGCTCGCCGGGGAGATCGCCGGTATCGCGGGCGGGGCGCTGTGGGTGCCGCTGGTGGTCGCCCTGCTGCTGGCGCTGCTGACCGCCGGCTCGTACGCGGAGCTGGCGACGAAGTACCCGAAGGCGGGCGGCTCCTCCCACTATGCGACCCGCGCCTTCGGACCGTTCACCGGGTTCCTGGTCGGGTTCTGCATGCTCTCGGCCGGGATCGTCTCGGTGGGCACCCTCGCCCTGGGCTTCGCCGGCGACTATCTCGGCGCCTTCGTCAGCCTGCCCGCGGCGCTGGTGGTGCTGGTCTTCCTCGCGCTGCTGGCCGCGCTGAACATGTGCGGGTCGCGGGAACAGGCGGCCAGGCCCAGCGCGGGCGCCGCGGCCCCGATCTGCAGTGCCCGACGTCGACTCAGCATGGCGAGCTCCCCCCCCGGGGCGAAGGGCCGACACCGACCGGGACGACTCGAATCGCTCCTGGTCGCAGGCTAGGACCGGGAGCCGGCGGCGGCAACGGAACCATCCGACCGGTCCGTCGCCCCAGCGCAGCCGCTCCTCAGCGGGACCTACGCCTCGCCGTCGCCGCCTCCGCCGGCGCCTCCGCGACCACCGCCGCCGTTCCCGTCGCCTCCGGCCTGGCCCTCGGCGCTGGTGTCGCCGCCCTGCTCCTGCTGGGTCGGCTTCTCGGTGGGCTTGGTGGAGTCCTCACCGTCTCCGCCGCCCGACTCCTCGCCGGAATCCTCCGACGGCTCCTCGGAGGGTTCCTCCGACGGCTCCTCGGAGGGTTCCTCGCTCGGCTCCTCGCTCGGCTCCTCGGACGGCTCCTCGGAGGGTTCCTCCGACGGCTCCTCGGAGGGTTCCTCGCTCGGCTCCTCCGACGGCTCCTCACTGGGCTCCTCCGACGGCTCGGGGGCCTCGGTGGTGGGCGGCGGCGGGGGCGGGGGCACGTAGCTGCGTTCGCGGGTCTCGTTGTCGAGGGTGACCTCCTGGGGGAAGTCGAGCATCTCCTCGCCCTCGAGCGAGGTCGACATGATGTCGCCCCAGACGTCGGTGGGGAACGAGCCGCCGGTGATGTTCCGGACGCCGCCGAAGGAGGAGAGGACCTGCTCGGAGCCGTCGTCGCCGGGCTGGAACATGCCCACGGCCGTGACCAGCTGCGGGGTGAAGCCGACGAACCAGGCGGAGCGGAAGCTCTCCGAGGTGCCGGTCTTGCCCGCGACGGGGCGTCCGTCCATGACTCCCTGCAGGCTCCGGGCGGAGCCCACCGTCGGCGGTCCCTGGAGCGCGACGGTCGCATTCGTGGCGACGTCCTCGTCCAGCACCCGGTTCTCCTCCGCCTCGTGCTCGTAGCGGGTGGAGCCGTCGGGGCGGGTCACCGACTCGACGATGTAGGAGTCGCGGTGGATGCCGCCCGAGGCGATGGTCGCGTACACCTCGGCCATCTCGGCGACCGTGGGCGAGGCCGAGCCCAGCACGTTGGACGGCACGGAGTCCAGGCCGGGGGTGTCCTCCGGCAGGCCGAGCTCGATCGCCGTCTCCATCGTGTGCTCGGGGCCGATCTCGATGTTCGCCTCGGCGTAGGCGGTGTTGATCGAGCTCGCGGTCGCCTTCTCGAGGGTCACCCGCCCGTAGTCGATGTTGTTGAAGTTGTTGACCTGCCAGCCGCCGGGCACCTCGGAGAAGCTCTTCGGCGAGTTGCCGTCCCAGCGGGAGTCCAGCGGGAAGCCCTCCTGGAGGGCCGCGATCAGGGTGAAGGTCTTGAAGATCGAGCCGGCCTGCATGCGCGACTGGGTGGCGTCGTTCTGCGCCTGGGTGACGTAGTCCTCGCCCCCGTACATGCCCCGGATCGCCCCGGTGGAGGGGTCCAGCGTCATGGTGCCGAGCCGGTTGCCGTCCGGCCGGTCGTCGGGCAGGTTCTCGACGGCCTGGACGGTGTTCTCCTGGATCCCGGGATCGATCGTGGAGACGATCGTGAACCCGCCGGTGTTGATCTCCTCCTCGGTGAAGCCCTGGTCGAGCAGCTCCTTGCGCACGGCCATCAGCAGATAGCCCTCGTCACCGCCCAGGGAGTTCTCGCTGCGCGGCTCGATGGTCTCGGGGAACTCGAGGGCGTCGGCCTCCGCCGGGGTCATCTGGTCCACCGCGACCTGCCGGGTGATCACGCGATCCCACAGGGTCGTGGACCTCTCGAGGTCGTTCGCGGGGTCGTAGCTGGAGGGGCTGGGGATCACGGCGACCAGCAGCGCCGCCTCGGCGTCGGTGAGCTCGGAGGCGTCCTTGCCGAAGTAGGCCTGCGAGGCCTCCTGCACGCCGTAGGCGCCGCGCCCGAAGTAGATCGTGTTCAGGTAGCGCGAGAGGATCTCGTCCTTGGGCAGCTCCTGGTCGATCTTCAGGGCCATGATCGCTTCCTTGGCCTTGCCCACGTAGGAGGTCTCGGTGCCCGTGTAGTACCGCTCCACGTACTGCATGGTGATGGTCGATCCGCCCTGACGGTCCCCGCCCATCACGTTGTTCACCACGGCCCGCAGGATGCCTCGCGGGGAGACGCCGCGGTTCTCGTAGAAGCTCGCGTCCTCGCTGGCGACCACCGCCTGTTTGATGTTGTCGGGGATCTCGTCGGCCGGCAGCTCGGTGCGGTTGATCTCGCTGAACTGCCCCATCTCGGTCTCGCCGTCGGCGTAGTAGACCCGCGAGGTCTGGGCGAGGGCGAAGTCCGAGGGTTCGGGCACGTCGGTGGCGCTGTACAGCCACACGGCGAAGCCGAGACCGGCCAGCACCATCAGCGCCATCGCGCCGACGATCAGCCGCAGCGAGGGGATCCAGCGCCACGGGTTCCTCGCCCCGGCCCGCGGGTAGTTCAGGAAGTTGGTGGCGGCGGCCTTCTTCGCGCGGCCCTTCGGCGCGGCGGCGGCCGCGGCGACGCCGGCGTGGCGGGCCTTGACCGAGGTGCGGGCGGTCGGCGGCTTCGGTGCTCCGGCCGGGGGCGTCGAGCGCTTCGCGGAGCTCGCCCCGGTTCCCCGACCGGTCCGGCTGGTGCCCTTGGGGGCGGGCGTCTTCCCGGAGGACTTCGATGCGGAGGACGGGGGCGTCGAGGCGCGACGCACCCCGGCGGCGCGACGGGCCCCACCGGTCGTCGGCTTCTGCGCGCGGCGCGAGCGATCCGACGAGCCGCGGGACGAGCGTCGAGAGTCGCTCATGGCTGCTCCTGGTCCTTCGGGGACACGGACGGGTCCGGGCGTCGCCGCCGTGGCGGTGCGCACCCAGCCACTCAGTATGACCACGACGGGTGCCCCGACGGAACGACCCGGCGGTGAAGCACACAGGGTGTGCACGTCCCGTGCGGCGCCGCTCACATCCCGACGGGGAGGCCCTCACACGACCTCCACACCCCGCCGCCGCGCCGCAGGGCTCCCCGGCCGCGCCGTCAGGAGTCCTCGCGGGCCGCCCACCAGGCGCGCAGCTCCTGCTCGGCGCGCTCCTCGCCGAGCGGGCCGTGCTCCATCCGCAGGTCGAGCAGGTGCCGGTAGGCCTCGCCCACGACCCGACCGGGCGGCAGCTCCAGGATCTCCATGATCCGGTTGCCGTCCAGGTCGGGACGGATCTTCGCGATCTCCTCCTGCTCGGCGAGGTGGTCGATGCGGGCCTCGAGCTCGTCGTAGGCGCGGGCGAGGGTGCGGGCCTTGCGCCGGTTGCGGGTGGTGACGTCCGCCCGGGTCAGCCGGTGCAGGTGCTGCAGCAGGTCCCCGGCATCGGTGACGTAGCGGCGCACCGCGGAGTCCGTCCACGGCGAGTCGACGTAGCCGTGGAAGCGCAGATGCAGCTCCACCAGGCGCGCCACCTTCTTGGTCGTGTCCTTGTCGAAGGTCAGCGCCTTCATCCGCTTCGCCGCCATCTTCGCGCCCACGGTCTCGTGGAAGCGGAAGGTGACCACCCCTCCGTCCTCGAAGCGGCGCGTGGCGGGCTTGCCGATGTCGTGCATGAGCGCCGCGAGGCGCAGCACCAGGTCGGGACGCTCGCAGGGGCCTCCCGAACCGGCCGGGCTCTCGAGGTCGATCGCCTGGTCCAGCACCGTGAGCGTGTGCTGGTAGACGTCCTTGTGGTGGTGGTGCTCGTCGATCTCGAGCTGCAGCGCGGGCAGCTCCGGCAGCACGTGCGCGGCCAGGCCCAGCTCGGTGAGCAGCTCGAGCCCCCCGCGGGGGTGGGCGCCGAGCATGAGCTTCACGAGCTCCTCCCGCACCCGCTCCGCGGAGACGATCGTGATCCGCTCGGCGAGCTCCTCGATCGCGTCGGCCGTGGCGTCCTCGATGCGGAACCCCAGCTGGGCGACGAAGCGCACCGCACGCATCATCCGCAGCGGGTCGTCGCTGAAGGACTGCCGGGGGGCGACGGGGGTGCGCAGCACGGTGCGGGCCAGGTCCGCGAGCCCGTCGAAGGGGTCGACGAGCTCGAGCGACGGCAGGCGCACCGCCATCGCGTTGACGGTGAAGTCACGCCGCGACAGGTCTCCCACGAGGGTGTCGCCGTACTCCACCTGTGGTTTGCGGCTGGCGGGGTCGTAGGACTCCGTGCGGTAGGTGGTGATCTCGACCTTCACGCCGTCGCGCACACCCCCGAGGGTCCCGAAGTCGCGGCCCATGTCCCAGATGGCACCGCCCCGGGTCCACTCCCGCAGGATCTCCTCGGTCTGCTCGGGGCGGGCGGACGTGGTGAAGTCGAGATCGGCGCTCGAACGGCCCAGCACCGCGTCCCGCACCGGCCCGCCGACGAGGGCGAGCTCGTGCCCGGCCGCCTCGAACACCCGACCCAGCGCATGGATCTCCTCGGGCAGGGCCTGGAACATCGAGGCGGCACGACGGCGCGCGGTCTCGAGGCGCTGGACGGTCTCGGCGGTCTCGTCGACGGGATCGGTCACGGGGGGTCCTGTCCTGGATCGGGCGGAGGGAACGGGGACCTGCGCTGCACCACGGCCTTGTAGAGGTCTCGTGCACCTGCAGGCTCCCTACGGTAACGGCCGCTTACAGTGTCACCATGCCGTCGTCCCCGCCGTCCGTGCGCCCGGTGCTTGCGGCGCTGCTGACGGTCCTGCTCCTCACCGCATCAGCGCTGGTGAGCGGCCCGGCCACCCTCGTGCCCGCCGCCCGCGCCGAGAACCCGGCACCCGCCCCGCAGGCCCCGTCCGCACCCCCGGACGGGGACGCCGACACGCCGGTGAGCATGGATCTCGTCTCCCTCACGCCCACCTCGCTGGACCCCGGCGGCACGCTCGAGGCGCAGATCGACGTGACCAACACCTCGTCGGAGCCCGTCTCCGAGCTCGAGCTCGAGCTGCGCACCCGCACCGCCCGGGTCACGGACCGCGAGGCGCTCACCGAGTGGCAGTCCGACACCAGCGCGCAGCCCCGGGGTGAGGCTCTCGCCGCCTCCGATCCTCACGAGGAGCTCGCCCCCGGCGAGTCGGTCCGCCTCACGGTGCGGGTCGAGGCCGAGGAGCTCGGGTACTCCGAGGAGCCGTACTACTGGGGCACCCGCCGGCTCGAGCTCACCGTCACCGGTGACGAGGAGCCGCTGGCCACGCTGCGCACCTTCGTGGTGTGGCGCCCCACGGACTCGACGGACACGATCACCCAGTCCGTGCTGCTGCCGATGGCGGCGGAGGACCCCTCCGCCATGGTGACCGACCCGGAGGCCTTCGCCACCTCCGCCGAGTCCGGTCGCCTGGCCTCGCTGCGCGGGCTCGCGGAGCGCCCGGGCGTGGACTGGTGGCTGGATCCGGCTCTTCTGGACCCGCCGATGATGCCCGTCAGCGCCGGGGCGGAGAGCGCCGACGCCCCGTCGACGAGCGACCAGGAGGACCCGACGACGATCGTCGAGTACGCCCCCGAACCGCACTCCGCCCAGCTCGCGACCGTCCTGGAGGAGAACATCGACGAGCGCACCGTGCTGTCCATGCCCTACGCGCAGGCGGACACCGTCAGCCTGCGGGACGCCGATGCCGAGCGTCTGGCCGAGGTGGTCCGCGCCCACGGCGAACAGGCGTGGGAGGACGCCGGGATCGTGCCGCGTGCCGCTGCGCAGCGCATCGACGGGCCCACCGCCGACGCCGGCACCCTCGACTCCGTGCTCGCGACGGGCGGTACGGCGGCGATCGTGCCGTCCAGCTCCCTGCGCAGCGATCCCGCCTCCTCCGTGACCCCCAGCTCCGTGGGCGTGTACTCCGCGCCCGGCGAGGACGGCGGCGACCTCGCGCTGCTGGCCCCGGACCCGCAGCTGTCCGACGAGTTCTCCCACCTCACCGCGGACTCCGATGCGGAGCAGGTCCGGCAGCGCCTGCTCGCCGAGACCGCGACGATCGCCTCCGAGTACACGACCGCTCCGCGCCACCTGCTGATCTCCCCGTCGGCCGAGGCGCTGCTGGATCCTGCCGCGACGGGCGCCGCGCTCGACGCGATGGAGGAGGCGCCCTGGATCGTCAGCGGCAGCACCGGCGCCCTCATGGACGCCGCCGACCAGCAGGAGTGGACCACCGATCCGCGCAGCGAGACCGGTGAGCTGTACACCCTCGGGCGGATCGGGCCCGATGAGATCCTGCCCAGCGACCGCGCCGAGGACGGTACCTGGGGGCACCTGGACAGCGCCGAGGACCCGCAGCTGCTGGACCCCGCAGCGCTCACCGGCCTCGAGGACGCCTGGACCCAGGTGGACACGCTCGCCGCCGCGATGGAGGACGACGCACCGCTGGAGGCGCGGCGGCGCGAGATCATCGCCGGCACCTCGACCCGTTGGCGCGGCCAGCCCGAGATCCCGGCGGCCCGCGCACAGGACGCCTCCGAGATCGCCACGTCTCTGCAGGACCGCATCGAGGTGGTGCCGGCCTCCGGCTACAACGTCATCTCCGACGAGGTGAGCGTCCCGATCACGATCAGGAACGGCCTGGACACCCCGATCACCGTGCGGGTCGCGGTCACCTCGGACAAGCCGCTGGTGCAGGTGGGCGAGCCGATCGTGGTCGAGGTCCCCGCACGCGGCCAGGCCGACGCCGCGGTCGACGTGGAGGCGATCGCGAACGGGACCGTCACCCTCACCACCGTGGTGACCAGCACCGACGGGCAGCCGCTCACCGAGGCGGTGGACGTGCCCCTGACGGTCAACCCCTCATGGGAGAACTGGACCACGCTGGTGCTGGTCATCGCGATGGGTCTGCTGGTCGTGGTCGGGGTGGCGAGGGCCCGCCGCACCGGGGCCGCGACTCGGGCCCCGGGCTTCGCCGGCCCCGAGGACCCCGAGGAGCTGGCGCGCACGGGACGCTCCACCCCGGATCCCGCACCCGGCCCCGATCCCGCACCGAACCCCGCCGCCGATCCGCCCGAGGAGGACCGTCCATGAGCACCGCTCGCCGAGTCCACCACGTCCCTCGCCACCGCCGCCACGGCGCGCCCTCCAGCAGCTCCGCGCTGCTTCGCGCCAGCGCGGTGATGGCGGCCGGGTCGATGATCTCGCGGCTGCTCGGCTTCGTGCGCAACTTCCTGTTCGGCGCGATCCTCGGCGGCTCGATGTCCGCCGCCGCCAACGCCTTCAGCGCGGCGAACACGCTGCCGAACACCATCTGGCTGCTGGTGGGCGGCGGCACGCTGAACGCGATCCTCGTGCCGGCGATCGTGCGGGCCGTGAAGCGGCCGGACCGGGGCAGCGACTACATCTCCCGCCTGATGACCCTGGTCGCGGTGGCGTCCCTGGCGGTCACCGTGATCTGCCTGGTCGCGGTGCCGCTGCTGCTGACCCTCACCAGCGGCGTGCTGCCCCCGACCACGTACGCGCTCGCGGTGCAGCTGGGCTACTGGATGATGCCGCAGATCTTCTTCTCGGCGCTGTACGTGATGTGCGGGCAGCTGCTGAACGCCCATGACAGCTTCGGGCCGTACCAGTGGGCGCCCGTGTTCAACAACCTGGTGGCCATCATCGGTGCCGCCCTGTTCCTGGGGCTGTGGGGCACGGTCGGCGATCCGAGCCTGTGGACGCTGGAGATGATCGTGGCGATGGCCGCGATCAACGTGGGCGGCTCCGCGGCACAGGTGGTCTTCCTGTTCTGGTACGTCAAGAAGCTCGATCTGCGGCTGCGACCGAAGTGGGGGCTGCGCGGGCTGGGGCTGGGCAAGCTCAGCCGGATCGGTCTGTGGTCGCTGGCGATGCTGGGCCTCGGGCAGCTCGGGATCTGGGCCTCGCGCTGGGCCACCGGCGGTGCGGTGCGGATGACAGAGCACTACCAGGGGCAGCCGGAGCTGGCCGCCCGCTACCCGGCCCTGCTCACCATGGAGTGGGCCTACCTGGCGTTCATGATCCCGCAGGCGATCATCGCCGTCACCCTGGTCACCGCCGCGTTCCCCTCCATCTCCCGCAGCGCGGCCGACGACGACCACGCCGAGGCGCTGGCGCGCTACAGCCGGACCAATCGCATGCTGGCGGTGCCGATGATGCTGTGCACGGCGGTGTTCATCGCGCTGTCGGGCCCGATCATGTGGGTGATCGGCGGCGGCACCGGCGAGACCGCGGCCCGCGCCAACGGCACCGTGCTGGTCGCCTACATGCTCGGCCTGGTGCCCTTCGCCTCGCTGTACCTGATCAAGCGGGTCTTCTACGCCTACGAGGACGCCCGCACCCCGTTCGTCGCACAGATCCCGATCGCGGCGCTCACGGTGGTCTCGGTACCGATCATCCTGGCGCTGGTCGATCCGATGTACGCGGCGATGGCGTCGGCCGGGGCCATGAGCCTCGGGAACCTGGTGGCGTGGCTGGTGGGCATGCTCCAGCTGCGCCGGCACGCCGCCCGGCACGACACGCTGCCGCCGAGCGCCCGCGTGGGCCTGTCGCTGTTCGGGCGGCTGGGCGTCGCCGCGGCGGGCAGCTGGGCCGTGGGCACCGGCCTGGTGCTGCTGGCCGGCGACCTGCTGTGGCGCCACCGCCTGCTCGCGGTGCTGCTCGGCGCGGCCATCGCCGCGGTGATGACCGCCGTGTTCACCGTGCTCGCGCACCTGCTGCGCGTGCCCGAGGTGCAGCAGCTGGTCGGCACGACGCGACGGAAGCTGGCTCGGCTGACCCGCCGGACGAGAGCGGTGACCTCGTAGCATGGTCGATGCACGCGCGGGGGGCACATCCCTGCCGGACGACGAGAAGGACGGTCCGTGAACACGAACCCGCAGACGGACGCACTGCGCTCCCGGTGGACGCTGGAGGGGCGCGTCCCCCTGTCCGGCGTCGCCGACGGTGCCGTGTGGCATCGTGCGCGCTCGATCGCCACCGGTGAGGACGTGGTGCTCTTCGTGGTGCGGGGCGAGGCGGCCCTGGAGGCCGCCGACGCCGTGCGGCGCGCCTACCTCGTCGACGATCCGCACCTGCTCACGGTGAAGGACATCGTCGTGCTCGACGATCCGCGGGAGACCGGCTCGGCCCCGCTCGCTCCGGCGGAGGACCCCACCACCGTCGTCGAGTACGCGCTGCCTCCCGCGCCGCCGCTCGCCGCCCTGCTGGCCAAGGGGTCTCTGCACCCCGAGACCGCCCGGGCGATCATCGGTGAGGCCGCGACCGGGCTGGAGGCCGCCCGCCGTCGCGGCGTGCGCCACCAGTTCCTCGACTCCAACCGCGTCTTCGTCGACACCCGCTCCGGTGAGGTGGTGCTCCTCGGAATCGGGGTGGAGGCGGCCTCCCACCCGGGCCTCGACCGTTCCCGCGAGGTGGCGTCCTTCCAGGACACCGCTGCCCTGGTCGCCCTGCTGTACCGGGCGCTGACGGGCCGCAGCCCGCGCCGCGACGGCACCGGCGACGTGCCCCGCCCCTCCACGATCGCGGACGGGCCGATCCCGGAGGACCTGGATCTGCTGTGCGATCTGGTGCTCAACGAGAGCGCCGACGACATCCCCGAGACCACCCGTGAGCTGATCGAGGTGCTGCAGCCGTGGCAGTCCATCCCGGTCACCCTCGAGGCGTACACCCGTGAGACGCCGGAACCGCCCGCCGGGGGGACCGAGGAGGGCCCGCAGACCGCGCCCGAGAGCCCTACCGAGGGTCACGACGGCCTCGACGTCTCCGACGACGAGTTGGAGAGCACGGCCCTGATGGGGGCGGTGCCCGACGAGGAGGAGCTCCCGGACGAGCACACCGCCGCACGCGCCGGCCCGTCGGCCCCCGCGGCGGCCACGGCTGCCGGGACTGCAGGAGCTGCCGCGGCGGCAGGATCTGCCGCACTCGCTCCCACCGACGGCGGGGCCGAGGCGGAGAAGCATCCAGCTCCCGCCCCCGCTGACGAGGCTGACGGAACCGACCCCGCCGACGGGACGGGGACGGGCGGCGACGCCGAGCCGGCGGCGCAGGAGGCCGCCGCGCAGCACACCTCGACGGAGGCGAAGGCCCTGGTCGACGATCTGCAGCTCGACCGGAAGCGCGCCACCAGCCCGTTCCCCGGCCACCTCGACATCTCCCGGTCGTCGGCCCCGAGCCCGGCCCAGGAGGCCGGGGATGCGGAGGGAGCCGGGGCCGCACCCCTCGCCGCCGGGGGGCTCGCCGCGGGTGGCGCAGCCGCTGCCGGCGCTGCTGCTGCCGGTGCCGCCGGCGCGACCGGAGGAGCTGATCCCCGCGAGGAGCCCGCTCCGGACGCGGACATCCCCTCGCGCACCGCGGGCACGCACTGGCCGCTCGCCGGTGAGGCCGCCGCCGAGGCTCCGCTGGCGCCCCCTGCCGAGGAGCCGACCCGACAGATGCCCGTGGCGGCCTCGGCGGGCGCCGCGGCGACCCCGGACCGGTCCGCACCGACGCCGTCCCAGCCCGGCCCCCACGGTGAGGATCCCGCCGTCCCGGTCCCGGTCGCCGGTCGCACCGTCCCGATGTCGCGGACGAGCGAGGCGGGACCGATCGTGGTCCGGGGACGGGGCCGTTCGTCGCTCGACGACCCGGAGGAGAGCACCGTCCCCTTCCAGCGCAGCTCCCTGCTGCGGGACGTGGTCGGCGTCGCGGTGGACGACGACGCCCCCGCGACCTACGCACTCGGCCCACGGGACCGGGAGAAGCGCTCTCTGCAGTCGCAGTGGATCATCATCGGCGGCGCGATCACCGTGATGCTCGCCCTCGTCATCGCGCTGACCACGATCACCAGCGATATCCGCGACATCCTCGAGGACCCGCTGGCGACCTCGCCGCCCGCGACGACGGCGTCCCCGACCGAGGAGGAGACCGGGGAGGCCCCGGTCGAGCCCACGAAGGAGGAGACCGAGGAGGCGCTGCCCGCGCCCGAGATCGACAGGCTCGCTCTGATCGCACTGCCGGACGGCGAGAACCCTGACCACACCGATCAGGAGGACCGCCTCATCGACGGCGACACCTCCGACTTCTGGTCCACCCAGCACTACGCCAGCCCCGACTACGGCGGCATCAAGGAGGGCGTGGGCATCCGTCTGCAGTTCGCCGAGCCCTCGACCTTCACGGCGCTGACCGTCACCACCGCGCGCAACAACGGCGGCGTCATCGAGCTGCGGACGGTCGACGAGGACGGCTCGCCCGGCGACGTGCTGGCCACCGGCGAGTTCGTCGCCGACGGCGAGGTCCGTCTGGAGGCGCCGGAGAAGATGGAGACCGACAAGGTCATGGTCTGGATCCCGGAGCTGCCGCCGGACAGCGCGCAGCAGGGCCGTTTCCGCGCGCGCATCGCGGAGATCCAGGCCGAATGAGCGCGCCGGCGCCCGGTCGGTCGTCCTCCGCCGGCGAGGGCGGGCGTCGGCCGCGCTTCGGCACCGTGCTGGGCATCCCGGTGCCGGTGGTGCTGATCGCCCTGCTCGCCTCCGCCCTGATGGGCGTGCAGCTGGCGGGCGCGCTCGAGCAGACCACCGACAGCCGCACGACCGCCGGCTCGACCGCAGCCGACGCACAGGGCGGGACCGGGAAGATTTCCGCCGGCGTTCCCGTTGTCACGGAGACGACCCTCGGCACCGAAGTGCAGCGCCTGATCGACTCCGGCACGATCCAGCCGCTCACGAGCTTCGACGCGGCGAACTGCCTCCGGGAGCAGGGGATCCCGGATTCGATCCTGATCATGGAGGAGGTCGCGTGGGGCAGCGATCAGACAGCGGCCTGGCTGCTGGTGCACGGTCCGCTGGACCGCGAGACGCTGCGCGCCAACGGCGGCATCGTCTCCGCCACCGTCGTGCTGCCCAGCTGCGGCACCTCGGACGGCGATCCCAGCCCGGACCAGAACCGCCTCTGGTCCGGGGACGTGATGATCGGCTCCCTCTGACCTCCACCCGCCCGCGGGCCGCCGACGGCGGCCCCGCACATACTCCACGACGGTCCCGCTGACCGCCCGACCTGACCACGAAAGGACATCCTCCATGTCGCAGCCCATCCAGGCCCTCAACATCCTCGGCGGCCCCACCCCGGCCGCACAGCCCGTCGCGGCGACGAGCGCGCCTCAGGACGACACCGTGCACGAGGTGGTGATCGTCGGCTCCGGGCCCGCCGGGTACACCGCCGCCATCTACACCGCGCGCGCCGAGATGAACCCGATCGTGGTCGCCGGCGCCCTCGATGCCGGCGGCGCGCTCATGACCACCACGGACGTCGAGAACTTCCCGGGGTTCCCCGAGGGCATCCAGGGCCCGGAGCTGATGACGCAGCTCCAGGAGCAGGCCGAGCGCTTCGGCGCGAAGGTCGTCTACGAGGACGCGGTCGAGCTCGATCTCGAGGGGGACATCAAGCGCGTCACCCTCGAGGACGGCACCGTCTACCGGGCGAAGTCGCTGATCATCACCACCGGATCCGCCTACCGCAAGCTCGGCGTCGACGGCGAGGAGACCCTCTCCGGCAAGGGCGTCAGCTGGTGCGCGACCTGCGACGGCTTCTTCTTCAAGGATCAGGAGATCGTCGTGGTCGGCGGCGGTGACAGTGCGGTCGAGGAGGCCACCTTCCTCACCCGGTTCGGCAAGTCCGTCACCCTCGTCCACCGCCGTGACCAGCTGCGCGCCTCGAAGATCATGGCGCGCCGTGCCGAGGCCGATCCGAAGCTGAGCTTCGCGTGGAACAGCGAGATCGTCAGCATCAACGGTGCCGACAAGGTCGAGTCCGTCACGCTCCGCGACACGGTCACGGGCGAGGAGCGCGTGCTGCTCACCGATGCGGTGTTCGAGGCGATCGGCCACATCCCGCGCACGGAGCTGCTGCGCGGCAAGCTCGAGCTGGACGACGAGGGCTACATCGTCTGCGAGGGCCGTTCCACCCACACCTCGGTGCCCGGTGTGTTCGCCGCCGGCGACGTGGTCGACCACACCTACCGCCAGGCCGTCACGGCGGCGGGCACGGGATGCCAGGCCGCGCTGGACGCCGAGCGCTGGTTGGCGGACACCGCTGCCGGTGCGGACGTCGACGAGGCCGTGGCCCACACCGTCGCCCAGTGATGTCCGGCGGTCCCCGGGGGAGCGCTCCGGCGGAGGGCCGGGGCGGGGAGGCGCACCCCGGGGCCGCTCCCGTCCCCGCACGGCCCGTCGTGGCCGTGGTGAGCGCACCATGGGCCGGCCCCTCGCGCCCCGCACCGACGGTGCTGCGGGAGCTCGGCCGTCGCTGGGGTGATGCCGTCCAGGTGCTCCTGGTCGAGGATCCGACGGAGGACCTGCTCGCGAGCTGGGGCATCGACGTGCTGCCCACCTGGCTGCGCTTCAGCCCCGGCGGCGCCGTCGATGGTGGCCACGACGGCCCGGGGCTGGTGCTGTCGGAGCTCGCCGGCTGCGATCTCGAGGGGAACCAGGTCGCGTTGCGTGGGCCGTGGCACCTCGAGCTCCGCCGCGAGGGAGCGCAACCGAAGCACGTCATCGATGCGGAGTTCGGGCCCGGGCGCTGACCGCGGTGCCACGCGCACGCAAGGGCTCTCGAGACCCCTGTCAACTCTTAGCGGTACCGTCCACTCTGACGTGCCGGTACGGAGTTGTACACACTTTTGTCCACACGGTTGTCCACAGTCCCTCTCGGGTACATCCACATAGTTGTCCACAACCGATTGTGGATGACGCATCGCGGGGGAGCACGGTCAGTCTGCTCGCGGAAATAGCTCTGACCTGCATCGATGCATCTCGGATCCGCGCTCGGGGGTACATGCCTCCGGCGTCTGACACTGACTGTTCACCGTGGCGCACCATTTCATACAGCTGTACACATCGGGTTATCCACAAGATTGCGCACACTGTGTACAAGCGCTGCGGGCGGTCCTTGTCGTACTGACCAGAGCAGATCTGGAAGGCTTTCACGTGGGTGCGCATGTGGGCACTCATCGGAAGGGATCGAGCTCCTGGCGGGATCGGACGACGCAGCAACGGGAACTACGCGAGGCGTCCCGCAATGATCCGAGCACCGGTTTCGCGTGAAACCGCATGCTTATGAGACGCCGACGGCGAGACACCGTGAAGAGGAACAACATTGCCTACCGGTTCCACGTGAATCCCGGGCGGATGACGACGTCCCACTCGCAGGATCCCGCTTTGTGTCCGCCATGGACGAGCCGAAGACAGGGGCCAAGCGCGACGTTTCACGTGGACCCGAAGCAACTACTGCCGACTCAGACGCTTATCCAGATGCCCGTCAGTCGACAAGAATCCGAGATCGTCTGGCGCGTGCACTAGGCGTAGCGGCCGTTTCCCGTGAAACCAAGTCCCGACGCGTGCACGCACTATGTCTCCGACAACACCGAGAGCGTGGGCAGTCCTCTGAGTGACGCGTTTCCCGTGAAACCTAAGCGTCGCGGATCCGAGGTGTCAGACAGCGCACCGATACGAGTGAGCTCCCCTCGGCATCGGGATTCGGCCTACGTAGTCCACGCCGCAAGCGCTTCGACCGTCCCGGCGCCAATGGACACTCACGTTCGCACGAAGACGAAGGCCGCCTCCGCGAGAGGGGTTGCGGAAGGGTTGCTCCATCGGGGTAGGCAACCGGCGAAAATGATGCATTCTCAGTCTTGTTTCCCGTGAAACCCCTGCGCTCACTCCGCTGCGAGCGGGACCGCTTGTCTCCCGTGACGCTCCCGGGCGTCACTCCTCGATCCGCTGACGGCAGCGCGAAGTGCAATCTCCCCAGTTAACTGCGTGGTCATGGCCGCCGGCAAGAAGCGAGGGTTTCACGAGAAACCGTCCACATGTCGACGAGCCTTGAGCACATGAACCCGCACCACACACGGGGTCACGAAGGAAGGGATGCCGGGACGACCATCTTTACTACTTGCGTATGCGCTGTGCACTGGTTCCACGGGAAACCCGGAGCGATACCGTCCATGCCATCGTCGGCGCCTTGGAGAGCCATCGCTGCCCTGCAGTTGGCGGCACATCCCGCTCAGTCTCGTTGACGTCGTCCACGTTCCGCTTCTGCGTCGCGTCCGGGCCCATCACTCCAGCATCTGCTCGGCTCGTGGCAGTTGCACGTGAAACACCACGTATAGATCGGTGCGGTGACGCACTGAGCCAGCCTGGAACCCGACCTGCCTCTCGCTGCGGAGCGTGCCGCAGATCGAGCACACTCCCTCAACCAGGAAGCTTCCCGTGGAACGTCTTGCTCTGCAACAGCTCGTAGCCTGCACGAAGGGTCGCACCGTTCGCCGACACCGGCGCGCTTCACGGGAAACCTCGTTATGAGACATCTGAGGTGCTTGGCAGCTCCCCGCAACGGAGACGTCGACGTACGTGGGGCAGCTCGGTCCGAACTGGCGAGCCCCAAAGTTTCACGAGAAACTCCGAGGGAGGGCTTCCGCTCGCAGCGAGAGGCTCTGAGTGGCTCTTTCGACAACGCTTGCGAACCGGCCAGCGCGATGTCCCGTCGACAACTCGCCCAAGCGTTTCACGAGAAACGCGAGCGATACGGCAACGCGCCCACAGCCGATACGAGGACGTCGACCGCGTGTGCCGGTACCGCATTCATCACCACGTTGTTTCCCGTGGAACCGATGGGTGACACGTCGCTCGAGAGCATCCGCGAGAGCGGACTGCCTCGGGGTCGCGGGGGAGGCCAGGGCGCGCGCTCGGAGACATACCCATCACGCGTCGACTTCCGCCTTGCGGTGTCTGTGACGGGAGCTGTGCCTTGTCCACATCGTTGTGCACATCGGTGGACAACGGTGTGTCAGATGCGGACGCGTGCTCAGCAGCGGTCAGCGCGCCCCTACCGGACCGATCGAGCTGACGCATCCTGCGTGTCCGTCAGAATCCTGCCTCTGCGGCGGTCTGGGACAGCAGTACGGGGATCCGGAGCCAGCAGCACGAAGGGGACCCGCCTCAGCGAGTCCCCTTCGATGACGTCCAGGCGTGATCAGCCGTCGGAGCGGTCGTCCCCCGAGGGAAGCGACACATCGAGACCGATGTTCTCGACCAGACGCTCCAGGTCGTCGAGATTCGTGAATTCCAGGGTGATGCGCCCCTTCCGCTTCCCCACGTCGATGCGCACCGGTGTCTCGAGACGATTGGAGAGGCGGCTGGTGAGATCCACGACGTGCGGATCGTAGGTGCTGCGTCGCACCGTGCGGGTGGTCTGCTGCTGACCGCCGCGGGCCACGAGGCGTTCCACGGCTCTTACACTCAGCCCCTCCTGCACGATGCGCTGGGCGAGCTCCTCCATGAGTCGAGGATCATCGAGGGAGAGCAGGGCACGGGCGTGACCGGCACTGAGCGCGCCGCTCGCGAGCCTGCGCTGCACGAGGGCCGGCAGGCGCAGCAGCCGCAGCGTGTTGGTGATCTGTGGGCGCGAGCGGCCGATGCGATCCCCGAGCTCGTCCTGGGTGCAGCCGAAGTCGTCCAGCAGCTGCTGATAGGCGTTGGCCTCCTCGAGCGGATTCAGCTGGCTGCGGTGCAGGTTCTCCAGCAGTGCGTCCCGGAGGAGATCGTCGTCGCTGGTCTCGCGGATGATCGCGGGGATCGACTCCAGCCCGGCCCGGCGCGCCGCCCTCCAACGGCGCTCGCCCATGACCAGCTCGAAGGATTCGCCGTCCGCAGTGACCGAGATCGGGCGGACCACCACCGGCTGCAGGACACCGACCTCGCGCAGCGAGTGGGCGAGCTCGTCGAGCTCGTCGTCGTCGAACATCGTGCGCGGGTTGCGCGGGTTCTCCCGCACCTCGTGGATCGGGATCTCGGCGAACTCCGCACCGGGCACGCTCACCAGCCCGCGGTCGCCCGCGGCCTCCTCGAGAGCCTCCTCGACCGGTTCCTCGTCCTCCGCGCCGTCCTCCGCGACGGTCTCCGGTGCTGCGTCGTCGGGTCGAGAGCTCTGCGCGGCAACGTCCTGCTCCGAGGAAGCGGGGGCGGGCACCTCCTCCACCGGCTCCTGCTGGGCCGGGGTGGAGATCACCTCCTCGACGTCCACGACGGGGCTGTCCTCCCTGGAGCTCCCGGCCGCCGAAGCGGCATCGGCTGCGGAAGGTGCGGGCTGCTCCTGCGTGCTACTGGGCGCCGGTCGCTCGGCCGCCGCCTCCGCGGGGACAGCTGCCGTCGGCTCCTCGAGCGGCTGCTCCACCTGCGCGGGCTCCGAGGCCTGCGTCCGCGTCGGCGTGGCCGCCTTCGACGTCGTCGCCGCCGGGGACGGCGGCGTCGCCGGAGCGTCCTTCGCGGCGGAGGAGGTCTTCGACGAGGATGCAGCACGCTTCGTCGTGCTCTTCGTCGCGGTCGTCGTCGACCTCCCGGCCTTCGTGCCCGCCGAGGTCGAGCCGGCGGCCTTCGAACCCGTGGACTTCCCAGCCGCGGCCTTCGAACCCGTGGACTTCCCAGCTGCGGCCTTCGTACCCTCAGATCTCGAACCCGCGGACTTCGTACCCGCCGACTTCGAAGCCGCGGACTTCGTCGCCGCACTCTTCGTGCTGGAGCTCCTGGTCCCCGTGGACCTGGTCCCGGAGGACGTGGCACCCGAGGACGTGCCGCTGGAGCTCGCCGCCGAAGCGGCGGAGCGCGTCGTCCCGCTGCCGGCCTTCCGGGACCGGGAACCGGTGCGCGCCGGTGCGTCTGCTGCGGTCGGCTGCGCGCTCTCCTCCTCCGGCGCGGAGGCGGCGGCCCGGGCGGCGGCGGAGCGGCGTCCCCCGCTGCTGCCCGTGCGGCCGCGACGCTCGGCGGCGGCGCGCGCCATCCCGGTGGCCAGGTCGCGGGCACCGGCCCGCTCCCGCTGGGCCTTCTCCTCCTCGCGGGAGACCTGCTCCCCGGAGAAGAACATGTCCACCGGCCGGACACCGCCGGCCTCGCCGTCGGAGCCGGCGGTCGGGCGCGTGCGCGTACGAAGCTCCTGCTCGGGCGCAGGGGTCGAGCCGGCGCCCGGGATCAGGGCACCGAGTCCTCGACCGAGTCCTCGCTTCTGCGTCATGGCCGTTGTCCTTCCGAGAAAAGTATCGCCGTCGGGGTGTCCGCGGGTCGTGCGCGCACCATCGCGTCACGTCCCGTGGAACGGGGGTCAGGGAGCGGGGCGGGAGTTCAGCTCATGCGCTGCTGCACGATACGCGAGCGCACCGCTCGAACTCGGATCGTAGGTCAGCACCGTCTGGCCGTAGCTCGGTGCTTCGGAGATCCGCACGGAGCGCGGGATCGTCGTCTCGAGCGTCTGCTCCGGGAAGTGATCGCGGACGTCCTGGGCCACCTGCGCGGCCAGACGCGTCCGGGCGTCGTACATCGTGAGCATGATCGTGGAGACCACCAGATCCGGGTTCAGGTGCTGCCGGATCAGATCGATGTTGTTCAGCAGCAGCGAGAGGCCCTCGAGCGCGTAGTACTCGGCCTGGATCGGGATCAGCACCTCCCTCGCGGCGACCAGGGCGTTGACCGTCAGCAGACCCAGCGAGGGCGGGCAGTCGACCAGTACGTAGTCCAGCGGTTCCAGGCCCTGCTGCTCGCGCTCCTCGAGGTGGTCGCGGATCGCGTTGCGCAGTCGGTTCTCGCGCGCCACCAGCGAGACCAGCTCGATCTCGGCGCCCGAGAGGTTGATCGTGGCCGGGGCGCAGAACAGCCCCGGCATCTCGGGTACCTGCTGGACCACGTCGGTCAGCGGCGCGGACTCCACCAGCACCTCGTACATGCTGGGGATCTCGGCATGGTGCTCGATGTTCAGCGCGGTGGACGTGTTGCCCTGCGGGTCCGCATCGATCACCAGCACGTTCAGCCCGCCCATGGACAGGGCCGCAGCCAGGTTCACGGTGGAGGAGGTCTTGCCGACCCCGCCCTTCTGATTGGCGACGGTGATGATCCGGGTCTCGCCCGAGTGCGTGAACTCGAGCCCCTCGAGCTTCTTCCGACGGGCATGATCCCGGGTGAGCTCTCGCATCAGCGGGGTGTCCTCCATCGCGCCGTGCCCCGAGGAGGAGTCATCGCGCTCAGCCACGTGCGTCTCCCTTCCTGGTCGCCTTCGCACGGCGACGCACTTGGACCACTGTAGTGGGAACCTCGACCTCGCCCTCCCCGTACCGGGAGATGGTGGGGTCCACCCCTCCGAGGCGGGTGAGGGCCTTCTGCGCCTTCTCAATCTCGTCGGCCGCGGAGGAGCCCTTCATGGCCAGCAGCGAGCCGCCGTCGGCCACCAGCGGCAGCGTCCAACGCGCGAGCTTGTCCAGGGCGGCGACCGCGCGAGCGGTCACCACCTCGAAGCTGCGCCGCCCGTGCAGGTCCTCCGCCCGCGCCCGCAGCACCTCGAGTCCGAGGCCCAGCTCGGCGTCGACCTCCTCGAGCCAGGTGGTGCGGCGCTGCATCGTCTCGATCAGGGTGACCCTCAGATCCGGCCGGGCGATCGCGATCACCACACCGGGCAGCCCGGCTCCCGAGCCGACGTCCGCGAGGGTCGTGGCCGGGTGGTCCAGGGCATCGATCGCGTCGACCATCAGGGCGCAGTTGAGCAGATGCCGCTCCCAGAGCCGATCGACCTCCCGCGGCCCGATCAGGCCGCGCTCGGGCCCCTGCTCGGCCAGCAGCTCGACGAAGCGCTCGGCGAGCTCGAGGCGACCGGCGAAGAGCCGCTCGGCCGTCGGGCGCAGGGATTCGGGCAGCGGGTGCATCAGGCGCCTCAGGATGCCGGGTAGATCACGACGTGGCGGCTCTTGCCGTCGCCGTCGGACTCCGAGCGCAGGCCCTCGCGCTTGGCGACGTCGTGGACGACCTTGCGCTCGAACGGGTTCATCGCGCGCAGCGGCACCGGCGAACCGGATTCCTTCGCCTCGGCGATCGCGGACGCGGCGAGCTCCTCGAGGCTGTTCCTGTGCTCGGCCCGGAAGCCGCCGATGTCGAGCATCAGCCGGGAGCGCTGGCCGGTGCGGGTCTGGACCGCCAGGCGCGCCAGCTCCTGTAGGGCGTCCAGCAGCTCGCCCTTGGGTCGGTTGAGACGGGCGAGCTCGTCGGCGCCGCGGATCTCGACGGAGGCCCGGTCGCCGTCCACGTCGATGTCCATATCGCCGTCGAGATCGGCGATGTCCAGCAGCTCCTCGAGGTAGTCGGCGGCGATGTCGCCCTCCTCCTCCAGGCGGCGCAGACGCTCCTCGGCGGTCTCGCCGGCGTCCGCCTCGGCCTCGCCGGGAGCGCCCGTCGCCGCCGCGTCCGACGGGGTCGGGTCGTCGGCGGGGGTCTCGGGCGAGGCGGTCGCGTCGGACTCAGGGGCCTGAGCCGTCTCCTCCACCTGCGCAGACGCCGCCGCCTCGGTCTCGAGGGGCTGGCGCGCGTCGCTCTCCTCCGCCGCGGTGGGAGCAGGCGTGCCGTCGTTGACGTTCATTCGGTCCTCCGGGGAATCCTGGGATGAGGGATGTGCCCCGGGAGCGGCTGTGCTCCCGGGGGCCAGGTCACTTCTTGCGCTTCTTCTTCGCGCCCTTGTTCAGGGCGTTGCCGCCCTTCGGCGGTGCGGGCGGCGTCTCGCCGGCGGCCTCCTGCGCTCTGCGCCGCTCCTCCGCGGCCTTCGCGCGCAGCTCCCGGGCCCGCTCGAGCTTCTCCTGGTCGGTGAGCTTCCTGCCGCCCTTGCCCCTGGTGGGCTGGACGCGGATCGGCGCCTCGGGCTCCGGCTCCGCGGAGACCTTCTTCGGAGGCGTGAAGTCCAGCGGCTCCAGGCCCTTCCGCTCGCGCTTGGCGTTGATGCGCTCGTGGCGCTCCTTCTCCGCGTCGGAGCCGGGGGTGGGGGTCGCACGGATGACGATGGACTGCTGGCCGAAGGTCCACACGTTCGTGGTCAGCCAGTAGATGAGCACACCGATCGGCATGCCCGGCCCCGTGATCACGTAGATGAACGGGAGCATGTACAGCATCATCTTCTGCGTGCTGGCCATGGGGCCCTCGAGGGCCGCCTTGGGCATGTTCTTCATGGTCAGCGACTTCTGGGTGAAGAAGGTGACCGCGCACATGGCGGCGATGATGATGCCGGCGAGGATCTTGGTGGTGACTCCGCCGTCGCCGGACTTCAGGAAGCTGTCGGCGATGGTGACGTTGCCCAGGAGGGTGGAGTTCGAGGCGCTGAGGGCCAGCTCCGTGGTCAGCGGGCCGAAGGCCTTGCCGTCGGCGGCGTCCGGGAGCTTGTTGAACAGCACCCGGAACAGGCCGAAGAAGATCGGCATCTGCAGCAGCATGGGCAGGCACGAGGAGAACGGGCTGGCGCCTGCCTCCTTGTAGAGCGCCATGGTCTCCTCCGCCATCTTCTGGCGGGAGGCCTGGTCGGTCTTGCCCTTGTACTTCTTCTGCACGGCCTGCAGCTCGGGCGAGACCATCTGCATCGCCCGGGAGGCGCGGATCTGGCGCACGAACAGCGGGATGATCAGGGTGCGGACCACGACGGTCAGGCCCACGATGGACAGCACCCAGGTCAGCCCTGCGTCCGGCTCCATGAACGTGGACAGCAGCGCATGGAACTTCACCATGAGCCATGCGACGGCCCACTCGATCGGGTACAGGGGATTCATCGGCCTGGTCTTCCTGCCGCACGGATGCGCATGTCGTTCATGCGAGGTGTCGGCTCTGGTCGGGAGTCTGGGACAAGAGTAGGCCCTAGCGGCTCGGGCGCCTCAGTCGGCGTGGATTCCTCCACATGCCGGGAGCGGGGACCGGGTCCGGACCTCCCCGGGTGAAGGGGTTGCAGCGCAGGATCCGCCAGGTGGTGAGCAGGAAGCCCTTGACCGCTCCGTGCACCCGCAGGGCGTCCATGCCGTACTGGGAGCACACCGGGTCGTACCGGCAGGAGGGCGGGGTGTAGGGCGAGATCCCCACCTGGTAGCCGCGCACCGGGAGCATCAGCAGCCGGCGCGGCAGGGTGCGGAGCACGGACGTCCACCGGCGCTGCGCCCGGACGGTCATCGCGAGCTCTCCGCGCGTCGGGAGAGCTTCCGCTGGGCGGTCGCCAGGGCGGAGTCGACATCCCCGCGCAGCGCGGCGAACGGCTGCTCGTCGATGCCCGGCAGCGCACGCAGCACGACCGCCGTTCCCGGCGGCAGGGCGGCCAGGTGCGGACGGATGATCTCCCGCAGGCGACGGGTGACGCGATTGCGCACCACCGCGTTGCCGATCCGCTTGGACACGACGAATCCCACGCGAGGTGCCTCTCCTCCCTGCGTCAGCAGGGTGAGGTGCACGACCACGTGGGATCGGGCGCTGCGCACTCCGCCGCGGGTGACGGCACGGAACTCGTCACCGGTGTGCAACCGGTGGCGGGACCAGGTCACGGCACCACGGCGCGGATCGTCTCGGGACCGCCTCAGGCGGAGAGCTCGGCGCGGCCCTTGGAGCGACGGGCGTTCAGGATGGCGCGGCCGGCACGGGTGCGCATACGGGCGCGGAAGCCGTGCTTCTTGGCCTTGCGGCGGTTGTTCGGCTGGAACGTGCGCTTGCTCATGGTTCTCCTCGATCGTGGGCACGGGCGTGCCCCTCGCGGTGGTCTGTGGTCTGCTGCACGAACGGGAAGTCCGGGCGCACCCGCCGGGACGGGGCGGCTGCCGAGGTCCGATCCGATGCCGGAGGGGGTCCTCAGTGGATCCGGGAACCGTATCGGGACGGCGCGCAGCGCTGACTGCACGATTTTAGGCACGGGGGTGCAC
>DATGUQ010000255.1:0-5591 GCA_035301145.1 Brachybacterium sp.
CGGCCCTCCGGCCGCCTCCTGCGAGGTCGACCAGCAGACGGCCGTGCGCATCGATCGTCCGGGCGATGCCGTGCAGGGAGGGCGGCTGCGCTCCACCCGCCCCCGTCTCCCCCAGAGGGTCGACCCGCACCGCACGCCCCAGTGTGAGGCACGTCATAGTGTAGCGGCCATGTGTTCCCGCCGAGACCCCGTCTCCCCCTGCGGACTCCAGCGCGGCCAGCTCGGCGGCCAACGCAGCGGTCAGCGCGGATTCGAGGCGTTCGCGCAGATCATCGTCCGCCCGCCCGTCGGCGCCGCTCGCGCCGCCGGGGCCCGGCCGCAGACCACCCGGGCCCCACAGCGACGCCGCGCCGGGGACCTCGCGCCCATCGGCCTGCAGGATCGGCCCGCGCAGGTTCATGCCGATGCCCAGCAGCACGAGATCGGCTCCGCGGCCCTCGACGAGGATCCCCCCGAGCTTGCGGCCGTCCTCGGTGTGCAGGTCGTTGGGCCACTTCAGACCGATGCGTCCGCCTGCGCCGACCGCCGCCTCCCCCAGCACCTGGCACAGGGCGGAGAGCGCCGCGACCCCGGCAGCCAGGGAGAACCAGCCGCGGTGCTCCGGGCCGAGCCGGCTGCGGTGGACATAGGTGAGGGCGAGGCTCGCACCGTCGGGGCTCGCGAAGGAACGACCCAACCTGCCCCGCCCGTTCCTCTGGTGCCGGGCGGCGAGCGCGAAGGGCACGTGCTGCCCGGCGCTCGCGCGTCGCGCGGCCTCGTCCTGGGTGGAGGTCACCGCGTCCAGGCGGAGGATCTCGGTCGGCGGCCGCCCCGGGTCATCGGTCCGTTCCATCGTGCCTCCACCTCTCCGTCCGCGTCGGTTCCCGCCGTACCGCGCTCGACGCCCCGTGGCGGCGCGCGGGGCGACGGGACCGGCCCTCGCCGCGGGACGTGGGTAGCGTAGTATCCCGGTGTCCATCCGCCGGAACACATGGCGGCCCCACAGGCCGCAGCAGGAGGCTCCGTGACCGACGCTCCGCGGCCGCTCACCACCGCCCAGCGACTCGAGGACCTGCGCGAGCGCGACGGCGCCGCGGTCTCTGCCGCTGACGAGGTCGCGGTGCAGAAGCAGCACGCCCGTGGCAAGAAGACGGCCCGCGAGCGCATCTCCGACCTGCTGGACGACGGCTCCTTCGTGGAGACCGATCGGTTCGTGCGCCACCAGGCCCGCAGCTTCGGCATCGACCGCAGGCGCCCCGACGGCGACGGGATCATCACCGGCTACGGCACGATCGACGGCCGGCAGGTCTGCGTGTACTCCCAGGACTTCACCGTCTTCGGCGGTTCGCTCGGCGAGGCCCATGGCCGCAAGATCCAGAAGATCCAGGACCTCGCCCTGCGCACGGGGGTGCCGATCATCGGCATCCTCGACGGAGGCGGCGCCCGCATCCAGGAGGGCGTCGCCTCGCTGGCGATGTTCGCCGGGATCTTCCGGCGCAACACCCGCGCCTCCGGGGTGATCCCGCAGATCTCGCTGATCATGGGCCCGGCCGCGGGCGGCGCGGTGTACTCCCCGGCGCTGACGGACATCATCGTGATGGTCGAGAAGACCTCCCACATGTTCATCACCGGCCCGGACGTGATCCGCACCGTCACCGGCGAGGACGTCGGCTTCGAGGAGCTCGGCGGAGCGCGCACCCACTCCTCCCGCTCCGGCGTGGCCCACTACATGGCCCCCGACGAGGCCGACGCGATCGAGTACGTCAAGGACATGCTCAGCTACCTGCCGGCCAACACGCTGAGCCCGGCGCCGTCGTTCCCCGTCCGCTTCGAGGAGGGCCTCACCCCCTCGGACACCGCGCTGGACACGCTGGTCCCCGATTCGCCGAACCAGCCCTACGACATGCTCACGGTGCTGCGGGCGGTGCTCGACGACGAGGAGTTCCTCGAGGTCCAGCCGCTTTTCGCACAGAATGTGCTGGTGGGATTCGGCCGGGTCGAGGGCTACAGCGTGGGCATCATCGCCAACCAGCCCTCGCACCTGGCGGGAACGCTGGACATCGACGCCTCGGAGAAGGCCGCCCGCTTCGTGCGGCTGTGCGACGCGAACAACATCCCGGTGCTGACCTTCGTGGACGTGCCCGGCTTCCTCCCCGGCACCGATCAGGAGTACGGCGGGATCATCCGCCGCGGTGCGAAGCTGCTGTACGCCTATGCCGAGGCGACGGTCCCGCTGATCACGGTGATCACCCGCAAGGCCTACGGCGGCGCCTACATCGTGATGGGCTCCAAGGAGCTGGGGGCGGACATCAACCTCGCCTGGCCCACCGCGCAGATCGCGGTGATGGGCTCGCAGGGCGCCGTGAACATCCTCCATCGCGGCGACCTGAGGGAGATCACCGAGCAGGGCGGGGACGTCGACGCCGCCCGCGCCCGGTACGAGGCCGAGTACGAGGAGCAGTTCGCGACTCCGTACACCGCGGCCGAGCGCGGCTGGATCGACGGCGTGATCCGTCCCGCCGACACCCGCCTCGAGGTGGCACACGCGCTGCGCGCGCTGCGCACCAAGCGCGACACGCTGCCCACCAAGAAGCACGGGAACATCCCGCTGTGAGCGCCGAGCGGTCCACCGGCTCCGCCGCGCCCGCCGACGTCGCCGAGGACTCCCGTGCGGTGCGTCCTTCCGACGTGCGGCTGGTGCAGGGCTACCTGCGCGACGACGAGCTCGCCGCCATCGCGGTGGTGGTCTCGACGATGAGCGTGACCAGCCGGCTCGAGGCGGAGGAGCGGCTGCTGGCCGAGGGCCGGGGCGCCGGAGCGGGCGCCTGGAACGATGCCGTGCACTGCCATCCGCGCGGCCACGGCCTGCGCGGCCTCCCCTCTCCCACCGCGTGGCAGTTCTCGGACCGCTGAACAGGTCTCCGGCGCGCCCGGATCCTCCCGGGAGCGGGCGGCTGCCGCATTAGACTGCCCCGCATGCCCGAGACCCCTCCCGTCCCGTCGGCCGCGGCCGCGCCCCGTCCCGCCACCGCTCTGGACCGCCTCGCCGACGAGTACGTCGATCTCAGCGCCCGCCTGGACCCGTTCCTCGCCACCGTGCTGGGCGTGCCCGGTCACGACGCCGAGGTCACCGACCACTCCCCCGCCGCGGTCCAGGAGCGCACCGACGCCGCTCGCACCCTGCTGGCCCGCGCCGCGGAGGTGCCGGACGAGGACGCCGCGGACACCGTCACCCGGGCCGCGCTCACCGAGCGCCTGGGCCTGGAGATCGAGCGCGCCGAGCAGCGGCTCGACATCGCCGCGGTGAACAACCTCGCCTCCGTCCTGCAGTCCCGTGACGTGCTCGACCAGATGCCCGCTGCCACCGCCGAGGACTGGCAGGTGATCGCCGAGCGGATGGAGGGGATGCCGCGCTCGCTGAGCAGCTGGGCCGAGTCGCTCCGCGAGGCCGCCGACCACGGCGTGATCTCCGCCCGCCGCCAGCTCCGGCTCGGCGCGGAGCAGGCCCGCGGCTACGCCGCCGTGGACGGTTTCTTCACGAGCTTCGCCCGCGAGGCGGTGGGCGACGACGCCCAGCGCGGACGCGTCATCGCAGCGGCCCGCACCGCCGCCCAGGGCTATCTCGACCTCGCCGACCAGCTCGAGGCGCTCATCCCGCGCGCCCCCGAGCAGGACGCGGTGGGCCGGGACGCCTACGCGCTGGCCTCACGCACCTTCCTGGGCACCTCGATCGACATCGACGAGACCTACGCCTGGGGCATCGAGGAGCTGCGCTCCGTGGTCGCCGAGCAGGAGGAGGTGGCCGCCCGGGTCAACGCGCGCGCGGGCAACGGCGCGGGCTGCTCGGTCGAGGCCGCGAAGCAGGCGCTGGACGCCGATCCCTCGCGAGTGCTGCACGGCACCGAGGAGCTGCGGGCCTGGATGCAGGATCTCAGCGACCGCGCGATCGACGACCTCGCCGGCACGCACTTCGACATCCCCGCACCGCTGCGGCACCTGGAGTGCAGGATCGCCCGCACCGGCTCGGGCGGCATCTACTACACCGGCCCCAGCGAGGACCTCACCAGGCCGGGCCGCATGTGGTGGGACGTGCCGCCCGGCACCACCGAGTTCCGCACCTGGTTGGAGACCACGACCGTCTACCACGAGGGTGTGCCGGGCCACCATCTCCAAGTCGGCACCCAGACCCTGCAGGCCGCCGCCCTGAACCGGTGGCGGGCGCTGATGTGCTGGGTCTCCGGCCACGGCGAGGGCTGGGCGCTGTATGCCGAACGGCTCATGGACCAGCTGGGCCACCTCGCCGACGACGGCGACCGGCTGGGGATGCTGGACGCGCAGCGGCTGCGGGCGGGCCGCGTGGTGCTGGACATCGGCCTGCACTGCGGGCTGCCCATGCCCGAGCACCTCGCGGGTTCCGCCGGCGGTGCCTGGAGCGTCGAGAAGGCCTGGGACTTCATGAGCGCCCACTGGGGAGTGACCGAGGCGGAGCAGCGCTTCGAGCTGAACCGCTACCTGGGCTGGCCGGGGCAGGCGCCGTCCTACAAGATCGGTCAGCGGGTCTGGGAGGGGCTGCGCGAGGAGGCCGAGACCGCCGGGACCCCTGCCCGTGACTTCCATCGCCGGGCCCTCGAGCTCGGCGGCCTGCCGCTGTCCGTCCTCGAGGAGGCGCTGCGATGACGGTCCCGCCCCCTGCTTCCGCCGCGGAGCCGAGCGCCCCCGCGGGACACGATCCGCTGCTGCTGCTCGCCTCCGCCTCCGCGGGGCGCCGCGCGACGCTGCGGGCAGCCCGCATCGAGCACTCGGCACTGCCCGTCGACCTCGACGAGGAGGCGATCCTCGCGCAGGCCCGCGCGCGGGCCGCCACGTCCCCGGGGCCGCAGGAGGCCCTCACCCCTGCCGATGAGGTGCTGCTGCTCGCCCGGGAGAAGGCCGTGGCCGCGACCGCCCGCAGCGAGGGCGGCTACGTGGTGCTCGGCTGCGACTCGATGCTCGAGCTGGACGGCGAGGTGATCGGGAAGCCGCGCACCGCCGAGCGGGCCCGCGAGCGCTGGCGGGCGATGCGCGGCCGCACCGGGACCCTGCACTCCGGGCACTGGCTGGTCGACGACCGCGATCCGGCCGACGGCGGCAGCGGCGCGACCTTCGGTGCGACGGCGAGCTGCGAGCTGCGTTTCGCCGATCTCTCCGACGCGGAGATCGAGGCCTATGTCGCCACCGGAGAGCCGCTCGGAGTGGCCGGCGGGTTCACCATCGACGGCCGCGGCGGCCCGTTCGTCGAACACGTCCAGGGCGACCCCCACGCCGTGGTGGGCCTCTCCCTGCCCCTGCTGCGCCGCATGCTGGGTGAGATCGCCCTGGGCGTCCACGAGCTGTGGGAGGACGCGCCGGGGGCGGGACCGTCGGACCCTGCCGACGGCTGAGCTCGCGCGGTACTACACTCGACCTCTGCTGACTCCCTCGGAAGGACCCAACGCCGATGCCCGCTCGCTCCTCCAAGCCCCGCCCCCTGTCCACGGTGCTGATCGCCAACCGTGGGGAGATCGCGGTGCGGATCGCACGGGCCTGCCGGGACGCCGGACTCCGCTCCGTCGCGGTCTACGCCGATCCGGACC
>DATGUQ010000256.1:0-51017 GCA_035301145.1 Brachybacterium sp.
GCTCAGATGTCCCGGAAGGTCTCGATGCGTGCGCCGAGCTTGTTCAGCCGCGCCGCGAGGTCCTCGTAGCCGCGGTTGATCACGTACACGTTGCGCAGCACCGAGGTGCCCTTCGCCGCGAGCATCGCCAGCAGGATCACCACGGCCGGGCGCAGCGCCGGCGGGCACACCAGCTCCGCACCGCTCCAGCGCGTCGGGCCCTCGATGAGCACGCGATGCGGGTCCATCAGCTTCACGTTCGCGCCGAGCTTCGTGAGCTCGGTGAGATAGATGGCTCGGTTCTCGTACACCCAGTCGTGCAGCATCGTCTGGCCCTGCGCGGTCGCGGCGATCACTGCGAAGAACGGCAGGTTGTCGATGTTCAGCCCGGGGAAGGGCATCGGATGGATCTTGTCGATCGGTGCCGTGAGCTGCGAGGGATGGGTGGTGACGTCGACCAGGCGGGTGCGGTCGTTCTCCGCCGTGTACTCCTCGGAGCGGTCGTAGCGCAGGCCCATCTCCTCCAACAGGGCCAGCTCGATCTCCATGAACTCGATCGGCACGCGGCGCACCGTGATGCTGGAACGGGTCACGATCGCGGCCGAGATCAGGCTCATCGCCTCGATCGGGTCCTCGCTGGGCGCATAGTCGACGTCCGTGGAGATGCGCGCCCTGCCCTGCACCCGCAGGGTGGTGGTGCCGATGCCGTCGATGCTCACGCCGAGCTTCTCCAGGAAGAAGCACAGATCCTGGACCATGTAGTTGGGGCTCGCGTTGCGGATCACCGTCTCGCCCTCGTCCAGGGCCGCCGCCAGCAGTGCGTTCTCGGTGACCGTGTCACCGCGCTCGGTGAGCACGATCGGGCGCCGCGGGCCGGCCACGGACGAGGTGGTCGCCTGGTAGTGGTGATCGGTCGCGACGACGTCGAGCCCGAAGTGCCGCAGCGCCGACAGGTGCGGCTCGACGGTGCGGGTGCCCAGATCGCATCCCCCGGCGTAGGGGAGCTGGAACTTCCCGGCGCGATGCAGCAGCGGACCCAGGAACATGATGATCGAACGGGTGCGGCGGGCGGCCGCGGCATCGATCGAGGAGAGATCCAGCGTGGCCGGGACCCGCAGCTCGAGGTCGTTGTCCGAGTTCAGCCAGCTCGCCCTCACCCCGATCGAGGTCAGCACCTCGAGCAGCCGGTTGACCTCCTCGATGCGCGCGACCTTGCGCAGCACCGTGGTGCCCGTGTTCAGCAGGGAGGCGCACAGCAGCGCCACGCCCGCGTTCTTCGAGGACTTCACGTCGATCGCCCCGGAGAGGGTGGTCTCGCCCTGGACGCGCAGGTGGCTCGGTCCGGAGGTGCCCAGCCCCACCAGCTCGGAGTCGAGTGCGGAGCCGATCCGCGAGATGGTCTCCAGGGTGAGGTTCTGCTGGCCCTTCTCGATCCGGTTCACGGCGCTCTGGCTGGTGCCGAGCTCGGTGGCGAGCTGTGCCTGGGTGAGGCCGGAGTGCTGGCGGGCGTCCCGGATCAGGGTGCCGATGCGCGACAGGTAGTCCTCGTTCTCAGTCATGTCGAGACAGTAACTCACAGATGAGATACGTCCTGTTCGGACTCGGTGCGGTGATCCTCACGTTGCGAGCAGCGCCGGAGGGCGCTCACATGCGGACCAGCACCGGGAGGCTCTCGGCGTGACCGGCCACCCGGTAGGAGAGAGCAGGGTCATAGGGCTCCACGCGCAGGGGCATCCCCGCCTCCTCCGGAGTGCGATCGGCCTTGCGGTTGTTGCACTCCTTGCAGGCCGAGACCAGGTTCGTCCAGCTCGACTCCCCACCGCGGGAGGAGGGGAGGACGTGGTCGACCGTGGCCAGCAGCGTCTCACGAGCCGGCGTCTTCGAGACGCTGCGGCCGCAGTACGCGCAGGTCCAGTGATCGCGCTCATGGACCGCTCGGTAGGAGAACCCGACGGAGCGGCGGCCCGCGCCCTCCACCCACGCGCCGCTCAGCTCACGGGTGAGCTCGAGCACGGTGGGGACGATGCGGTCCCCGAGCATCGTCAGCTCGACCGGGTCGGCGACCTCGCGGCGGATCATCCCGAAGGCATGGCGCACGGTGGTGGTGTGCAGCAGCTCGCCGATCCCCGTCTCGGGGTCGTACCCGAGGTTGTAGACCCTGACCTGTGCCACGCCGCCACCTCCCTCGAAGCCCAGTGTCGCCGATCGCGCGTCCCGGTTCCATCGAATTCCCTGACCCGTCGGCGAGCGCGCCGCGCGCCGCGGGAGCGGAGCGATGGTCGGGTCATAGGATCGCTGGATGGCCGTGGAGCAGCTGGAGATCGTCGCCGTGGTGGCGGTCCTGCTGATCGTCGCGGCCTCGTACCTCGCCCCGAAGTTCGGCATCGCCACCCCGATCGCGCTGGTGGTGACGGGGCTGGGGCTGAGCCTGTTGCCGGGGATGCCCGCCATCGCGCCCCACCCCGAACTGATCCTCGCCGGGGTGCTGCCGCCGCTGCTGTACTCGGCCGCGGTCCACATGCCCGTGGTGGACTTCCGCCGGGAGCTGCGCACCATCGGCGCCCTGTCCGTCGTGCTGGTGCTCGTCTCCGCCTTCGGGACCGGTGCCCTGCTGTGGTGGATCTTCCCTGAGCTGGGCTTCGCCGCCGCGGTGGCCGTCGGTGCCGTGATCAGTCCGCCGGATGCGGTGGCGGCCACCTCGATCGGGAAGCGACTCGGCCTGCCGCCGCGGCTGCTCACGATCCTGGAGGGCGAGGGCCTGGTCAACGACGCCACCGCGCTGGTGCTGCTGCGCACTGCGGTCGCCGCGGCCGCGGGCTCGTTCTCCTTCTGGCGCGCCGCCGGCGACTTCGCCTACGCGGTGGTGGTGGCGGTGGTGATCGGCGCGGCCGTCGGAGCGGTGACCGTCGCGATCCGCGCGCGTCTGGCCCAGCCCGCGCTGACCACCGCGATCTCCTTCGTGGTGCCGTTCCTCGCTTTCCTGCCGACGGAGGCCGCCGGTGCCTCCGGCGTCCTGGCCGTGGTGGCGGCGGGCCTCGTCACGGGCGCCTCCGGCGTGCGCCGGCTCAGCGTGCAGGACCGCACCTCCGAGCGCCTCAACTGGCTCACCATCCAGCTGCTGCTCGAGAACGGGGTGTTCCTGCTGATGGGCCTGCAGCTGCGCACGCTCGTGGTCGACGTGCGCGGAGCGGGCCTCTCGGTCGCGGACCCGATCTGGATCGGCCTGCTGATGGTGGTCGCGCTCGGCGCGATCCGCACCGCCTTCGTCGCCCCGGTGATCCTCGCGGAGCGTCGTCGACGCGCGGGGCACGAGGAGCGGGCGCGCCGCTACCAGGCGGTGCTGGACCAGGTCTCCGCCGACGAGAGGGCCCGGTCCTCCACGCGCGCCGTCCGGCTCCAGCGGTGGCTGCGGCGCCACGGCGCCGATGCCCGCTTCTACGCGGGCAACGGACTGGGAGGGCGCGGCGGGCTCGTGATCGCCTGGTCCGGGATGCGCGGCGTGGTGACGCTGGCCGCCGCACAGTCGTTGCCGGTGGATTTCCCGTACCGCTCGCAGCTGATCCTGCTCGCCTTCGTGGTGGCCCTGGTGACCCTGGTCGGGCAGGGTGGGACGCTTCCGCTGCTGATCCGCCTGCTGGGGATCCGCGGCACCGACGAGGAGAAGGCGCAGCGCGAGCTGACCCTGCTGCTCGACGAGCTGCAGGAGACGGCCGTCGCCCAGGTGCTGGACAATCCCGACCTCCGTCGCCGTGACGGGAAGCCGTTCGACGGGACGGTGCTCGAGAAGGTCCGCGCGCGGGCCGCGCACCGGGCCGCACACGCGGCGGGGGAGGCGGACCCGGTGGCCGCGCAGCTGCCCGAGCTGGTGCAGCTCGTGCACGAGGTCCAGCAGGATGCGCTCAACGAGGCCCGGTCCCTCGGCGCCTACGACTCTCGCACGATCGCGCGCGCACAGCTGATGCTCGATGCCGGTGCCACCCGAGGCGACGTCTCGTGAGGCATGGTGGAGGGATGGCGGACGAGCAGCGGGCGCAACGACTGGAGCGGGAGCAGGTGCTCTCCGAGTACGGCACCTGGCGGCTCACCGCCGACGAGGACGCCCCCGTCGGCGAGGAGATCCGCACCCTGGAGACGCTGCTGCGGCTGAAGGCCGAGCAGCAGGACAGCCCCGCACCCGGGCTGTGGACCGAGGAGCTGGCCACCGAGCTGCTCACCTCCGTGGTGCCGCGCACCGTGATCCAGCCGCGCGAGCACGTGATGGACCTGGTGCCCACCCTGATCCGCTTCGTCACCTACCTGCGGGAGACCGGACGCTGGCATCCTGCGTCGATGAGCGCGACGGAGGCGCCGAGGATGCTGGGCGGGCTCGAGTTCGCCGCTCTCGAGGCGGCCGACGATCCCACCCGTCGCTCCTTCTCCACCAACGTGCTCGGGCACGGCATGGCTCTGGGCGTGGACCTCGAGGACGAGGACGAGCTCGCGGCGTACATGCACTGGTACAACTCCCTTCCCGATGACGAGCGGCTCTCCCTCAGCGAGACCGGACGGCTCGAGGACCCGGCGATCCCGTACGACCGGGAGGCCGCGCTGCGCGCCGCCCGGGCGGAGAGCCGGCCCGTCGCCTCCTGGCCCTGGTTCCTCCCCGAGCCGGAGGACCCGATCGGCGCCCTGCCGGTCGAGGACGCCGCCGCCGAGGACGCGGCCCCCTATGTCGCGAACGACTTCGTGCGACGGGCCGCCGCCCTGCTCGAGCACATCGGCGAGGAGCCCCGGCGCGTCACCGGCACCAGTGCGCTCAGCCGTGCCGACTGCGCGGCGGTGCTCGAGCGGCTGGGCCTGCCGGCCTCGCTGCGCACCATGTGGGAGCGGCCGGAGCTGGCCGGGCCCTGGGTGACGCTGCTGGACGGGGGATGGCTGGAGATCACCGGGAGCACGGTGCGGCGGCAGGCGGGGCCGGTGCCCTACGTGCCACTCGCCACCGGCGGCGAGGGTCTCGTCGAGTTCGGCCACGCCGTGCTCGCCGCGGCGCTGTTCGGGAAGGACGCCCGCAGCGCCGAGGACGGCGGGTTCCGCGGGATGCCGGACACGATCGCCGCGCTGCTGATGGCCTGCGGTCCGTCGGGGCTGCGGCTGCCCGATCTCCTCACCTCGGAGGTCGAGACGCTCGAGATCCCCACCGACCCTGCCACCGGCGAGTGGGACCGCGAGGAGCTGCACCGCCTGGTCGCCGTCGAGCACGATCTCGACGACCTCGTCGCCAGCGGGATCCTCCACCGCGAGGGGCGTGTGCACACGGGATCGGCAGCGGTGACGGGGGCGCTGGTCGCGCTGATCAGGAACCGCGGCGAGCCCGGCGATCCCCTGCGGTAGCCCCAGTCTATCCGCAGGCAGGGGGCTTGCGGCAAGGGCCCCTCGGCGGGCCAGACTCTGCCCTTCGCACGATCGACGGGGGAGACATGACACGCACCAGCACCTTCGAGCTGCCCGCCCGGCTGGGCCACAAGGCCGCAGCGGAGCGGATCGCCGCGGACGACGCGCACTTCGCACGTATCGAGGAGACGCTCACCGCGGACATCGCCCGGGTCGAGCAGCAGCTCTCGCATGCGCTCGCCCGGCAGACCGGCGACGCCCAGGGACGCGTCGAGCGGGAGGCGACCGTGGACCACTTCCGTCGACGCCTGCGGGGACTGCGCGGGTACCGCCGGGACGCGGTGCTGGGACGGATGAGCCCGGCGGACGGGGGCGCCCCGCTGTACATCGGTCGCCTCGCCGTGCACGCACCGGACGGCACCCCGCTCCTGGTGGACTGGCGCTCCCCGGCGGCCGCGCCCTTCTTCGCCGCCACCCGTGCCGATCCGAAGGGCCTCCTCTCCCGGCGCCGCTACCGGTGGGCGGACGGCCGGATCCGGGACTACTGGGACGAGTCGCTGGGTGCCGGCGCCCGGCGCGCGGACGAGAGCCCCGATGAGGAATCCGCCCTGCTGGCCTCGCTCGAACGGGCGCGCACCCCGCAGATGGCCGAGGTGCTCACCACCCTCGCCGCAGACCAGGACGCGATCATCCGCGCCGATCCCCGGGGGCCGCTCGTGGTCGCCGGCGGCCCCGGCACCGGCAAGACCGTGGTGGCCCTCCACCGCGCCGCGTACCTCCTGTACACCGATCCGCGGCTGAGAACCGGTGGCGACGGGGTGCTCGTCGTCGGCCCCCACCATCCCTACCTGCACTACGTCGCCGACGTGCTGCCGAGCCTCGGCGAGGACGGGGTGCGCACCTGCACACTCGTGGACCTGGTGCCGGAGGGGGAGCAGGCGCCGCCCGAGCCCGATCCCGAGACCGCGGCGCTCAAGGGCAGCCGGGCGATGGTCACGGCGATCGAACCCGCCGTCGCCCTCCACGAGGAGCCGCCGCAGGAGGCGCACGCGGTGGAGACGCCCTGGGGGCGCGCCATGATCGAGGCCGAGGACTGGGCCGACGCCTTCGCCGCCCCGGACCCCGGCACACCGCACAACCTCGCCCGCGAGCAGATCTGGGAGGAGCTGGCCGAGATCGTCGGCGCGCAGCTCGCGGGGCACCCGGGACCCGATCCGGTCCGGGTCGCGCTCGGACAGGACGAGGAGCTGGTCGGGCGTGTGCACCGGGCCTGGCCGCTGCTGCAGGCCACCGATGTGCTCGCGGACCTCTACGAGGTGCCCGCCTACCTGCGGCGCTGCGCGCCCTCGTTGAGCGGGGCGGACAGGAGGCTGCTGCAGCGGGAGGAGCCACGGCGCTGGACCCTCGCGGACCTGCCTCTCCTGGACGCCCTCCGACACCGCCTCGGCGATCCCGGCACCGAGGCCCGTCGGCTCCGGCAGCGGGCCGCCCGCCGGGAGACCGTCGAGGAGATCGCGCTGATGGTCGACTACCTCATCGACAGCGACAGCTCCGAGATGAAGGAGATGTCCATGCTCCGTGGCGAGGACCTGAGGAACGCCCTCGAGGACTCCACCCCCGTGGAGATCGCCCCACCCGACGAGCTGGCCGGCCCCTTCGCGCACGTGATCGTGGACGAGGCGCAGGAGCTGGACGATGCGCAGTGGGGGATGATCCTGCGGCGCTGCCCCTCACGCAGCCTCACCCTGGTCGGCGACCGGGCCCAGGCCCGGCACGGCGTCGAGGAGAGCTGGCAGGAGCGGCTGGGCCGGGTGGGGATGGACCGGGTGCGGATCGCGACGCTGTCGCTGAACTACCGCACCCCCTCCGAGATCATGGCGGAGGCCGCCCCGGTGATCCGCGCCGCACTGCCGGACGTCGACGTGCCCACCTCGCTGAGGGACTCGGGGGTCCCGGTGCGGTACGGCAGGCCCGAAGAGCTCGCGATGGTGCTGGAGGAGTGGCTCGGCGAGCACGAGGCGGGGACCGCGGCGGTCATCGCCGACAGCGGCGATCGCGTCGGCCCCGGCGCGCCGTACGGTTCCCGCGTGCGCGTGCTCACCCCGGACCTCGTCAAGGGTCTCGAGTTCGACTTCGTGGTGCTGATGCGGCCCGACTCCTACGGGGCCGGCACCGCGGGGGCCGTCGCCCGGTACGTGGCGATGACCCGCTCCACCCGGGAGCTGGTGATCCTGCGCGACTGAGCGCAGGCGCCGGCTCAGCGCACCCCGCGCATGCCCCGGGCCACGGGCTTCGCGATCAGCAGCATGATGATGCCGATCGTGATGGTGACCGCGCCCAGCGCGCCGAAGTAGGCCACCTCGTCCTCGGCGGAGTAGAAGGTGGCCAGCGCGCCGGAGAGCGAGGTGCCCAGCGCCACCGACAGGTTGTACAGCGCCATCATCATCACCGGGTAGGCGCGGGGCGCCAGCTTGGTGGCCAGCGACAGGCCCACGGGGGAGAGCCACAGCTCGCCGATCGTGGCGACCATCATGATCATCGCCACCCACAGCACCGGCACCGAGACCACGGAGGCCATGGGCAGGAAGAGCAGGAACGCGGAGCCCATGAGGATGATGCCCACGCCGAACTTCCGCGGGGTGCCGGGCTGGCGGGGGCCGAGCTTCGTCCACAGCGCCGCGAACAGCGGGGCCAGCACGATGATGAAGAACGGGTTGAAGGACTGCACCCAGGAGATCGGCATCTCCCAGCCGAGCAGCTCCCGGTCCAGCCGGGTGTCCGAGTACAGCGTGATCACCGTGAACTGCTGTTGGAAGAGGGCGAAGAACGCGGCGGTGCCGATGAACAGCGGGATGAACGCGACCACCCGCGAGTGCTCGTCGCGGTCCAGCTTCTTCGAGGTGAGCAGGAGTGCGAAGATCGCGATCGCGCCGACGACGGCGAGGCCCGCCACGACGGTCGCGAGGTTCCCGGCGTGCAGCGTCCCGGTGAGCACCAGCACGAGCACCAGCGCCACGGCACCGAGCCCGATGCCGGCCCACAGCGGGTACCGGGAGCGGGGCAGCGGATCGGGCACGGCGTGCACGCTCTCGGGCAGGCCCCTGCGGGTCAGCACGTACTGGGTCAGGCCCACGGCCATACCGATCGCGGCGAGCCCGAAGCCGAGGTGGAAGCCCCACTGCTGCTGGGCGAAGCCGGTCACCAGCGGGCCCAGCAGGCCGCCGATGTTGATGCCCATGTAGTAGATCGAGAAGCCGGCGTCCCGCCGCGGGTCGTCGCGCGAGTAGAGGGAGCCGACCAGGGTCGCGGCGGTGGACTTCAGACCGCCGGAGCCGACGCCCACCAGCAGGAGACCGGCCATGAGGCCGGGGATGCCGGGCACCAGCGCGAGCGCGATGTGGCCCAGCATGATCATCACGGCGCTGCCGAACAGGGTCCTCTCGGCCCCCAGCAGCCGGTCGGAGACCAGCGCGCCCAGGATCGAGAAGAGGTAGACCGAACCGCCGTAGGCGCCGACGATGCCGAGGGCGACGGTCTCGTCGATCCCCAGGCCGCCGTCGACGGCCGCGAAGTACATGTAGATCGCGAGGATGCCCTGCATCCCGTAGAAGCTGAACCGCTCCCACAGCTCGACGCTGAACAGGTTCGCCAGCGGGCCGGGCTGCCCCAGGAAGGTGCGTCCGGACGGGTTGTGGGCGTCCGGTTCGAGCGTCGGGGCGGCGACCCCGCCGCCGTCGGCGTCGGACAGCGCGGACCCGTGCGGTCGGTGATCAGGAGTCTCGGGAGGGTTCACGGGGAGCAATCCTGGGACATCCGCGTGCACCGACTCAATGCCGCGGCCGCGGATGTGAGAAGTCAGTCGACTGGACAGGTGTCAGGAAGATCCGGGGGAGAGGTCCGGCATCTCCCGGATGCCGAACTCCTTGCCGAGCACCCGCCGGGCGGCGTGCCAGCCCGACATGCCGTGCACGCCCGGGCCTGGAGGGGTCGCCTGGGAGCAGAGGTACCAGCCGGTGCCGCCCAGCCGGTAGGGGTCCCATCGCGCGGTGGGGCGGGCGATCATCCCGGCCATCGTCACCCGGCCCATCGAGATGTCCCCGCCGACCAGGGCCGGGTTGTGCTCCGCCATCCGGGAGGCCGGGATGCCGCGAGCGGCGACGACCACGTCGCGGAACCCCGGGGCGAAGCGCTCGATCTGCGCCGTGATCAGCTCGGTGGGATCGGTGGTGTCCCCGGCGGGGACGTGCGCGTACGCCCACAGCGGCCGCAGCCCGGCGTGGATCCGCCCGGGATCGACCACGGAGGGATCGCTGACCAGGGTCACCGGTCGAGCCGGGAGCCTGCCGGCGGCCACCTCGGCCTCGGCGCGAGCCATCTCGGCGCGGGTGCCGCCGAGGTGCTGGGTGCCGGCCTCGGCCACCTCCGCATCCCGCCACGGCACCGGGCCGGAGAGCACGAAGTCGACCTTCGCCGCACCGTCCCCATGGGGGAAGCGTCGCAGCGCCCGCTCGAGCGGGGCCGGGAGCCGCTGGGCGAGGATGTCGGCGGCGGCGGGTGCGGGCGTGTCCAGCAGCACCGCGCGTGCGGTCGGCACGTCCCGCCAGGTGCGCACGCGATGACCGGCGAGGATCTGCCCGCCGTGGTCCCGCAGGTCGGCCACCAGCGCATCGACGATCGACTGGGAGCCGCCGACGGGGATCGGCCAGCCGATGCCGTGGGCGATCGTGCCGAGCAGCCCGGCGGTCGCGGCCATCGCGAGGGAGGGCAGGGGGCCGATCGCATGGGCCGCCACCCCGCCCAGCAGCGCCCGCGCCCGTTCGGTGCGGAAGGGGGCGCCCCAGGCGGCGGTGCCCTGCAGGCCGACGAGCGCGCCGAACAGCGGGGCCGCGGCCAGGGTGCCCGGGGTCAGCAGTGCCGGAGGGATCGACCGCTTGTCCCCCAGAGCGAGCTCGACCACCAGGTCCTGGCGGCGTGAGAGCGCACCGAGCGTCGCCCGCCAGGCGGGGCCGTCGGCCCCGAGCCCGTCGGCCGTGCGCTCCACGTCGCGCCATGCGATCGCTGCCGGTTCGTCGTCCAGCGGCTGTGCGTAGGAGGCGGTCGGGGCGATGGCGTGCACGCCGCGGGCGGTCACGTCGAAGGCGGCGAAGAACGGGCTCGCCAGCGCGAGCGGATGGGCCGCCGAGCAGATGTCGTGCACGATCCCGGGCGCGAGCCCCAGGTCGAGGGTACGGGCGCCGCCGCCGATCGTCGGCTCGGACTCGAGCACCTGCACGCTCAGGCCCGCCCGGGCGAGGGTGACCGCCGCGGCGAGTCCGTTCGGGCCGGACCCCACGACGGCGACATCGACCTCGGGGGCGGGAGGGATGCTCATCCCCTCAGCCTAGAGCAGGGTCGATGCCCAGCCTGCGGTATTTACGGAACGGCGTTGTAGCGTAATGTGGGGGACATGCAGACCACGACAGACCAGACCCGCCCCGCCGACGCCCGCGCGAAGCGCCCCGCGAGGAAGCAGGCCGTGCTCGAGGTGCTGGGCAAGACCCGGCTCTCGCCCCGCCTGCTGCGACTGACCCTCGGTGGGGAGGGGTACAGCGCGCTGAACCGCAACGAGAACACCGACGCCTACGTCAAGCTGCTGCTGCCCGACCCCGCCTCCGGCCTGCGGCCCCCCTACGACATGGACGGGTTGCGCGAGCACAGCCCCGAGCTGATGCCCGCCCGCCGCACCTACACCGTGCGCCGCTGGGACGACGAGCACCAGCGCATCGACGTCGACGTCGTGCTGCACGGCGAGGGCGAGGACAGCGGGATCGCCGCCCGGTGGGCCGACGCGGCCCAGCCCGGGGACCTCGTCGCCATGAACGGCGCCGGCGGCGGCTACACCCCACAGCCCGAGACGCGCCGCCACCTGCTGATCGGTGACCATGCCGCGCTTCCCGCCATCGCCGCCGCGCTGGAGTCCATGGATGCGGACGCCTCCGGCCTGGCGCTCATCCACCTCGACCACGAGGAGGACCGCCTCGAGCTCGAGCGCCCCGACGGCGTCGAGCTGCGCTGGGTGATCGGCCCGCAGGAGGCGCTGGTGCGGACGGTGCAGGAGCTGGACCTCACGGACCACGAGGGCCTGCAGGTGTTCTGCCACGTCGAGCGCGGCACCACGAAGCAGCTGCGGAAGGTGCTGGTCAAGGACGCCGGAATCCCGCGCCCCCAGATCTCGATCTCCGCCTACTGGGCGCTGGGCCGCATCGAGGACCAGTTCCAGGCCGAGAAGCGCGAGGCGATCGGGAAGATCGACGACTGAGCCCGGCCCGCCGCTGATGGACCTGCGCACCGGTGACGACGGACTGGCCCGTCCCGCCTGGGCGTCCGTCCACGACGACCTGCGCGCGTACTACGACACCGAGTGGGGCATGCCGGTGCGGGACGAGCGCGGTGTCTTCGAACGGCTCGCCCTGGAAGGATTCCAGTCCGGGCTGAGCTGGGCCACGATCCTGCGCCGCCGCGAGGGATTCCGTCGTGCCTTCGCGGGCTTCGACGTGGACGCCGTGGCCGCCTTCGACGAGACGGACGTGGACCGGCTGCTCGCCGACGAGGGCATCATCCGTCACCGCGGCAAGATCGAGGCGACCATCGGCAACGCGCGGGCGACGATCGACCTGCGTGGGGAGCTCGGACCGGGCACCACCCTCGCGGACCTGGTCTGGGCCCACCGTCCCGAACGCACCCCGATGCCGGCGACCGCCGCGGACGTGCCCACCACTAGCCCCGAATCGGCGGCACTGGCCGCCGAGCTCAAGCGTCGCGGATTCCGCTTCGTCGGCCCCACCACGATGTTCGCCCTGATGGAGGCCCTCGGCGTGGTGGACACCCACCTGCTGGGCTCCCATCGCCGCGGCAGCTCCGGGGTGTGGGCGGCCGACGGGACCCCGGTCGCGGAGGGCCACACTCCGTCATAGATCTCGCTCCCCGGGTCCTGGCCGACGGAGGATGAGGAGGTCAGGACCGCACAGAGCGAGGAGAAGCCAGTGAGCACCGACGCGATCCATGCAGGATGGGACCCCGCCGCCGACGGCCACCGAGCGCTGACCCCGCCCGTCCACACCGCGAGCGCCTATGCCCAGACCTCCCATGCCGCGCTGAAGGCGCTGTTCCAGCGGCGGGCGAGCGGCTACGCCTACTCCCGATCGGGCAACCCCACCACCTCTGTGCTGGAGCAGCGCATCAGCGCCCTCGAACGGGGGACCGGCGCGATCGCGGTCGCCTCCGGGCAGGCGGCGACCACCATCGCGCTGTTCGCGCTGGCCGCCCCCGGCGGCCACGTCGTGGCCTCCACCCGGCTGTACGGGGGCACCACCGAGCTGCTCGACGACACGCTCGCCGACGCCGGGGTGCGCTGCACCCTCGTGGACCCCTGGGACCTCGACGCCTGGGAGGCCGCATTCACCGACGACACCCGGGCCGCGATCGTCGAGTCGATCGCCAACCCCGGAGCGCAGCTGGTGGACCTGCCCGCGCTCAGCGCCGTCGCCCACGCCCGCGACGTGCCCGTGGTCGTCGACTCCACCCTGGCCAGCCCCGCCCTGTACCGGCCGGGCGAGCACGGCGCCGACGTGGTGGTCCACTCCGCGACCAAGTACCTGTGCGGGCACGGCACCACCATCGCCGGGCTGATCGTGGACACCGGACGCTTCGATCCGCGGCGATGTCCGCACCGGTGGCCGCAGCTGACCGAGAGGAACCGACGCTTCGGCGTCACCTTCGCGGACGAGTACGCCCGCGGAGGATCGGGGCTGCTCGACTACGCCCGCGCCAAGTACGTCACCGACTTCGGCACCGCCCTGCCGGCCGCGAGCGCCCAGCAGATCCTGGTCGGGATCGAGACCCTCGACCTGCGCATGCGCAAGATCAGCGCCGACACCGCCGCGTTCGCGTCACGGCTGCACGGCCGGGCCGGGGTGGCCCGGGTCGAGCACCCCTCGCTGCCCGGCCGGGCCGACTCCGCGCTCGCCGCCCGCGACTTCCCCCACGGCACCTCCGGGGTGTTCAGCCTCGAGCTGGACGGCGGCGAAGCTGCCGCCGCCGCGTTCTGCGATGCGCTGTCGCTGTGGCGCATCGCGGTGAACATCGGCGACGCGCGCTCGCTGGTCTGCCATCCCGCGAGCACGACCCACTGCCACCTCAGCGACGCCCAGCGGGAGGCGTGCGGTGTGGGCCCTGGCACCGTGCGGCTCAGCGTGGGGCTCGAGGACCTCGAGGACCTGTGGGCCGATCTCGACCAGGCCCTGCACGCCGCCCGATCCGCCGCCGGGGAGGTCACCGCAGCGGCGTGACGTGGGCCGCGACGCGGAACAACGGCCGGCCGCAGGCGTTGGGCCCGACATGGCCGAGGACCTGCGCAACGTGGACGTGGTGGTGATCGGCGCCGGGCAGGCGGGACTGTCCGCCGCCCACCACCTGCAGCGCCACGGCGATCTGAGCTGGGGGATCCTCGACGCCGAGGCCGGGCCGGGAGGCGCCTGGCGACACCGCTGGGAGAGCCTGACCATGGCGACGGTCAACGGCATCCGCGAGCTGCCCGGGATGCCCGCGGTCGAGGCGGCCGACCATCTGCCCGCACGCCTCGCCGTGCCGGACTACTTCGCCCGGTTCGAGCAGCGCTTCCGGGTACCGATCCAACGGCCCGTGCGGGTGATCCGCGTCGAGGACGATCCTGCCGCCGACGGCGCGGAGCGGCCCCTGCTCGTGCACTCCATCGGACCGGACGGCAGCAGACGGGCCCCGCTGCGCACCCGTGCCGTGCTGAACGCCACCGGCACCTGGACTCGGCCGTTCGTGCCCGCCCACCCCGGTGCTGCGGAATTCCGCGGACGCCAGCTGCACACCGTCGACTACTCCCGCGCCGAGGACTTCACCGGTGCACGGGTCGGGATCATCGGCGGCGGGATCAGCGCCCTCGACCACCTCCTCGAGATCGCCGAGGTCGGGCAGACCTTCTGGTACACCCGCCGCGAGCCCGTGTTCCGGGACGAGCCCTTCACCCACGAGCTCGGCCGCGATGCCGTCGCCGGTGTCGCCGAGCGGGTACGCCACGGCCTCCCGGTGCGCAGCGTGGTCTCCGCGACGGGACTGGTCCTGACCCCCGAGCTGCGCCGGGCGCAGCGCCGCGGCCTCCTCGCCCGTCGGCCCATGTTCACCGCGATCACCCCGCAGGGCGTGCGCGAGGAGGACGGGCAGGAGACGCCGCTGGACGTGCTGCTGTGGGCCACGGGGTTCCGCCACGAGCTGCGGCACCTGCGGCCGCTGTCCCTGCACAACCGCCGCGGCGGCATCACCATGGACGGCACGGCCGTCGCCGACGACCCGCGCATCCACCTGCTCGGCTACGGACCCAGCGCCTCCACCATCGGCGCCGACCGCGCCGGCCGTGCGGCCGTGAACCGGCTGCGGAAGGACCTCGCCCGAGCGGCCGTGCCCGCCTAGGCTGGAGAGCATGGACACCTCTTCGACCCCGCTGCCGCCCCTGCCCGAGGACGGGATCCGACGCGTGCTGTGCGTCGTCGCCCACCCCGACGACATGGAGTACGGCACCTCGGCCGCCGTCGCCGCGTGGACCGGGGCCGGCATCGAGGTCAGCTACCTGTTGCTCACCCGCGGCGAGGCCGGCATGGCCGAGGCCCCGGAGGTCGTCGGGCCGTTGCGCGAGCAGGAGCAGCGCCGCGCCTGCGCCCGGGTCGGCGTCGAGGACCTGCGCTACCTCGACCATCCCGACGGGATGCTCGAAGGCGGGCTCGCGCTGCGGCGCGACATCGCCCGGGTGGTGCGCCAGGTGCGCCCCGACCTGGTGCTCACCGCCAACTTCGAGGTCGAGGCGTACGGCGGGCTCAACCAGGCCGACCACCGGATCGCAGGCCTGGCCGCGGTCGACGGCACCCGCGACGCGGCCAACCCGTGGGTGTTCCGGGAACTGGCCGAGCAGGAGCAGCTCGCGCCCTGGCGTGCCCGCGGGCTGCTGGTGGCGGGGCACCCACGGCCGACCCATGCCAAGCACGTCGGCGCCGATGAGGTGCAGGCCGCCGTCGAGTCGCTGCAGGCGCACGAGGCGTACCTCGCCCATGTCGAGGGGCATCCGCTGCCGGAGGAGTTCATCCCCGAGATGCTGCGAGCCGGGGGAGAGGCCGCCGGCAGCGACCACGCCGTGGCGCTGCGCGTCTTCGACCTCTGAACGGGCCGACCGGGCGGTCCGCGCATCGTTGCCGGTGGCACCCGCGGCCTCCTACCGTGGAGCCATCAGGCACGATCCGCCACGGAAGGAGCCATGATGACCACCACCATGCACGAGGGACTCGATCTCGACCAGGTCCCCGAGCTCGCAGCCCAGCTGCGGGTCGACTCGATCCGCAGCTCGACGAGCGCCGGCTCCGGACACCCCACCTCCAGCCTCTCCGCCGCGGACCTGCTGGCCACCCTGATGTCGCGCCACCTGCGCTACGACTGGGACACGCCCGACGCACCGGCCAACGATCACCTGATCTTCTCCAAGGGTCATGCCTCGCCGCTGCTGTACTCGGTGTACAAGGCCGCCGGCGTCGTCTCCGACGAGGAGCTGATGGAGGGCTACCGCCGCTTCGACCAGCGGCTCGAGGGGCACCCCACCCCGGTCCTGCCGTGGGTCGACGTCGCCACCGGCTCCCTCGGCCAGGGGCTGCCCGACGGCGTCGGCATCGCGCTGGCCGGCAGGAAGCTGGAGAGGTCCCTGTACCGGGTGTGGGTCCTCACCGGCGACAGCGAGCTCGCCGAGGGATCCATGTGGGAGGCCCTCGCGACCGCCTCGCACTACGGACTGACCAACCTGGTCACGATCGTGGACGTCAACCGACTGGGTCAGCGCGGCGAGACCGCGCTGGGCTGGGACACGGACACCTATGCCGCGCGCGTCGAGGCCTTCGGCGCCCGCGCCGTGGTCATCGACGGCCACGACATCGCAGCGATCGACGACGCCCTCGCCCAGGCCGACGGCGAGCTCGACCGCCCGCTGGTGATCCTCGCCCGCACGATCAAGGGCAAGGGCATCCCCGGCGTCGAGGACGAACTGGACTGGCACGGCAAGCCCATGCCCGAGGACAAGGCCGAGGAGGCCATCGCCTCCCTCGGCGGTGAGCGCTCCCTGCAGGTGCGGGGACCGATGCCGCCCGAGGGCGGTCCGGCCGCACGGTCGCCGCGCGGCGACGTCGAGCTGCCCACGTTCGAGGTCGGGGACGAGGTCGCCACACGCAAGGCCTACGGCCCGGCCCTCAGCGCGCTCGCCGAGGTCGATCCCCGGGTGGTCGCCCTGGACGGCGAGGTCTCGAACTCCACCGGCGTCGCCGACTTCGTCGAGGCGCACCCGGAGCGGTTCTTCGAGATGTTCATCGCCGAGCAGCAGATGGTCGCCGCCGCCACCGGCCTGTCCACCCGGGGCTACATCGCCTACGCCTCCAGCTTCGCGGCGTTCCTCACCCGCGCCGCCGACTTCATCCGCATGGCGCCGGTCTCCCGGGCCGACCTGCGGCTCGTCGGCTCCCACGCCGGGGTGGAGATCGGGGCCGACGGGCCCTCCCAGATGGGCCTGGAGGACCTCGCGATGATCGCCGCCACCCAGGGATCGACGGTGCTCTACCCCAGCGACGCGACCTCCACCGCCGCGCTGGTCGCGGCGATGGCGGACGTCTCGGGGGTGAGCTATCTGCGGACCACCCGGGGCGGGTACCCGGTGCTGTACGGCCCCGACGAGGAGTTCCCCGTCGGCGGTTCGAAGACGCTGCGCAGCTCCCCGGAGGACGCCGTCACCCTCATCGGTGCCGGTGTCACCCTCCACGAGGCGCTCGCCGCGGCGCAGACCCTGGCCGAGGAGGGCGTGAGCGCCCGCGTGATCGACGCCTACTCGATCAAGCCGATCGACGGGCAGGGGATCCGTGAGGCCGTCACCGCGACCGGCGGGCGCGTCGTGGTGGCCGAGGACCACCACGCCGAGGGAGGCCTGGGGGCCGCCGTCCTGGCCGCGCTGGCCTCCGAACCGGTCACCGATCTGCACCTGCGGCACCTCGCCGTCGACGGCGTGCCCGGCTCCGGCACCACCGAGCAGCTGCTGGACTGGGCAGGGATCGACGCCGCGCACATCGCGGCCGCGGCCCGAGCGGCGCTGGAGGGCTGACAGCCCGCTCCTCCTGCTCACGGGGGACGTCGAAGCGGGGGCACCCACCGACAGGTGGGTGCCCCCGCTTCCGCGTCCGCGGGCCCGCGAGCGCTGCCCGCCGCCGCGTCGGAGGGGCCGCGGGGTCGCGCCGTGTGGGGCGCTCAGCTCTCCTTCCGGGCCCGTCCCAGCTGGAGCGAGTCCATGTCCTCCAGCTCACGGTCCTTGGTCTCCGGCACCCACAGGAACACGAACACCAGGCTCAGCGCCGCGAAGGCGGCGTAGAGGCCGTAGGCGAAGGTCAGCCCGATGTCCGACAGGGTGGGGAAGGTGGTCGAGACGGCCCAGTTCGCCGCCCACTGCGCGGCCGCCGCGACCGCGAGGGCGGAGGCGCGGATCCGGTTGGGGAAGATCTCGCCCAGCAGCACCCACACCAGCGGGCCCCACGTGGTGCCGAAGAACATCACGAAGGCGTTCGCGGCGATCAGGGCGATCGTCGACCAGGGATCCGGCAGGGAGATCCCCTCGGCGCCTGCCGTCACCTCACCGAAGGAGAAGGCGAGCGCCATCACACCCAGGGACACGGTCATGCCGGCCGAGCCGACCAGCAGCATCACCCGGCGCCCCACCCGGTCCACGAGCAGGATCGCGATGATCGTCGCGACGATGTTCATCACCGAGGTGATGGTCGAGGTCAGCAGCGCCTGGGACTCGTCGAACCCGACCGACTGCCACAGCGTGGTCGAGTAGTAGAAGATGACGTTGATGCCCACCAGCTGCTGGAACAGCGACAGCAGGATGCCGAGCCAGACGATGGGCTTCAGGCCGAAGCGCTCGCCCACCAGGTCGCGCAGGCTCTCGGAGTCCTCCCGCTCGAGCGTGGTGCGGATCTGCTCGATCTTGAGGTTGACGTCGGGCTCGCCGGTGTAGTCGTAGAGCACCTTCGAGGCGCGGTCCAGCTGGTTCCTGCGGATCAGGTAGCGCGGCGACTCCGGCAGGAACAGGGCCATGATCCCGTAGACCGCGGCGGGCACCGCCTCGATCATGAACATCCACCGCCAGGCGGCCACCCCGAACCAGAACGTCTCCGCCGAGCCGCCGGCGGAGTTCGCGATCATCGCGTTGGACAGCAGCGCCGCGAAGATGCCGAGCACGATCGCCAGCTGCTGCAGGGAGCCCAGGCGGCCGCGGAACTTCGCCGGGGCGACCTCCGCGATGTAGGCGGGGGCGATCACGCTCGCCGCGCCGACGCCCAGTCCTCCGATCAGACGCCAGGCGATGAGGTCCCAGACCCCGAAGGCGAGGCCCGAGCCGACTGCGGAGACGAAGAACAGGATCGCCGCGATCACCATCACCGGGATGCGGCCGTAGCGGTTCGAGAGCGCTCCGGCGAACCAGGCGCCGACGGCACAGCCGAGCAGCGCCGAGGAGACCGCGAAGCCGGTCAGGCCGGCTCCGAGGGAGAACTCGTCGGACAGGGCGCCCACGGCCCCGTTGATCACCGAGGTGTCGAAACCGAACAGGAACCCGCCGACGGCGGCGGCGATCGAGATCCCGACGACCTTCGCGTTCAGGTGCTGGGCCGGTGCGGGTTCCGCACCGGGGCGAGCTGCGGATGCTGACATGATGTGAACGCCTCCTTGCCGAGGGACTCGGGACGGCCACCGTATCCCCTCGACCCTCCGGCACGGGTCGCACGAGCCGGGCGGTCAGCCTTCCCGACGCACCTGGGCGGCGTAGGCGTCGAGCAGGCGGAGCACCCCGGCTGCTGCCATACCCGGTTCCGGGAGCGGCCGGTGGCCTCCTGCAGGACGCCGGCGTCGGCGAGCTGCGCGAGCGCACGCTGCGCGGTCATCGCCGGCACCTCGAAGGTGCGCTGAAGATGGGCTGCGTTGACGATCGGTTGGCCGATCAGCAGCGGGAGCACCTTCCACGCCAGGGCGTGGCGCCGCACCCCGGCCAATCGCTCCCGGCAGTCCGGCTGAGACCGGCGCAGTGGTGGTCAGGAGGCCCTTGCCGCTCAGCAGCGCGTGCACCAGCGCGCGTCCCGTGCGTCCGTTGCCGTCGGTGAAGGGATGGACGGTCTCGAACTGAGCGTGGGCGAGCGCGGCGTGGAGGAGAACGGGCAGATCGTCGCGGGCGAGGAACTCGACGAGGTCCTGCATCGATGCGGGATCGTCCTCCGCCTCCGGCGCGACATGGAGGGCCCCCAGCGGACTGAGCCCGCTGCGGCCCACCCACACCAGCTGCCGGCGGAGGCGGCCGGCGTCCACCGTGCCTTCCAGGAGCTCTTCGTGCATGGCGAGGATCGCCTCGAGATCGAGCTCGGCGGCCAGGCGCAGCGCTGCCTCCATCGTGCGCACGTTCGCCACGACCGCACGGGCGTTGCCGCTGCGTGACTCGTCGAGCACGGCAAGGGCGAGCTGTCGGGCTCCGACGGTGAGATCCTCGATCTGGGAGGACGCGGCGGATTCCGTGCGCAGCAGCACCGCGTTCATCGGACCCAGGGCGGGGCTCTGGGCGCCGAGACGCGCCGCAGCGTGGCTGTCGAACGCCGCGAGCGCGGTCTCCGCATCGGCCACGTCGGCCGCCAGCTCCCCGGGCAGGGAGAATTCCGCGGCGGCGAGCGGCGCGGGGTGCTCCGTTTCGGGGTCAGCCTTCCGCGGCCGCCTCGAGGCGTTCGAGCTCCTGCTCGGCGACCGCCGGGTCGAGCTTGACGAAGATGCCGGTGGGCTTGGTGACCTTCTGGCCCACTCCCACGGGGTGGTGGGCCCACGCCGGGACGTCGGTGTAGTCGCCGGTGATGATCGGGTAGTCGGGGCCGCCGTCGAGATCCTCGACCTCGTCGATCCGCGGCATCGGGGCGATGCGGCGGTCCCCGCCCAGCGCCCTCTCCACCTGGTTCGCCGAGTGCGGCAGGAACGGCGCCATCATCGTGTTCAGATCGGTGACGGCCTGGGCGAGCACGTGCAGCACGGTCAGCAGGCGCGGGCGCTGCTCCTCGGCCTTCATCTTGAACGGCTCGGTGCGGGAGACGTACGCGTTCGCCTCGCCCACCAGTCGCATGACCTCGGCGATCGCGGCGCGCTGACGATGCGCTTCGATGAGGCCGCCGACGGTGGTGAAGCCCTCGCGGATCTGCGCCAGCAGCGCCTCGTCGACCTCTTCCAGCTCACCCGCGGCCGGGATCTCCCCGACGTTCTTGGCGATCATCGCGGCGGTGCGGTTGACGAGGTTGCCCCAGCCGGCGACCAGCTCGTTGTTGGTGCGGGAGACGAAGTCGACCCAGGTGAAGTCGGCGTCGTGGTTCTCGGGGCCGGCGGCGGAGATGAAGTAGCGCAGCGCGTCGGGCTGGTAGCGCTCGAGCACGTCGCGCACATAGATGACCACACCCTTGGAGGAGGAGAACTTCTTGCCCTCCATGGTGAGGAATTCGCTGGAGACCACCTCGGTGGGCAGCTTCAGCTCGCCGAAGCGGCCGGGCTGACCGCCCTTGTCGCCCTGGCCGTTCTGGGCGATCATCTCCGCCGGCCAGATCTGGGAGTGGAAGACGATGTTGTCCTTGCCCATGAAGTAGTAGGCGAGGGTCTCCGGATCGTTCCACCACTTCCGCCAGGCCTCCGGGTCGCCGGAGCGCCGAGCCCATTCGATGGAGGCGGAGAGATAGCCGATCACCGCGTCGAACCAGACGTACAGGCGCTTGTTCGGCTGGTCCTCCCAGCCCGGCACCGGGATGCCCCAGTCGATGTCGCGGGACATCGCGCGGGGCTTGATGTCCTCGAGGATGTTCTGGCTGAAGCGGATCACGTTGGGGCGCCACAGCCCGGTCGCCTCGCGCTCGTCGAGCCAGCGGCCGAGCTCCCCGGCCAGGGCCGGCAGGTCCAGGAACCAGTGCGAGGTCTCGATGAACTCCGGGGTCTCCCCGTTGATGCGGGAGACCGGATCGATCAGGTCCGTGGGATCCAGCTGGTTGCCGCAGCTGTCGCACTGGTCACCGCGCGCGCCGGCCGCGCCGCAGATCGGGCACGTCCCCTCGATGTAGCGGTCGGGCAGGGTGCGACCGGTCGACGGGGAGATCGCGCCGGAGGTGGTCCTCTCCACCATGTAGCCGTTGTCCCGCACGGCGACGAACATGTCCTGCACCACCTGGTGGTGGTTGCGGGTGGTGGTGCGGGTGAACAGGTCGTAGGACAGCCCCAGCGCGACCAGGTCCTCGACGATCAGCCGGTTGTTGCGGTCGGCGAGCTCCTGGGCGGGGACGCCCTCGGCGTCCGCGGCGACCAGGATCGGTGTGCCGTGCTCGTCGGTGCCGGAGACCATGAGCACGTCGTGCCCGGCCATGCGCATGTAACGGGAGAAGACGTCGGAGGGCACGCCGAAACCGGCGACGTGGCCGATGTGGCGGGGACCGTTGGCGTACGGCCAGGCGACCGCGGACAGGACTGTGCTCATAGCAGTCGATTCTAGGGGAGGCCGGCACCGCCCTCGGACGGGTCCGGGTCGGAACGTCGGAAGCGGTCCCGGGCCGGGCGGTGGTGGACGGCATGCCAGCCGAAGCGGGCCGCGCCGCGCACATGACGAGCCGAGTCGTCGAGGAAGGCGATCTCGTCGGGACGCACGCTCGCGCAGAGCTCCTGCTCGATGCGGGCATGTGCCCGGACGAAGGCCTCATGGTCCGGCTTGGCGGCGCCCAGATCCGCCGTGTTCAGCAGGAAGCGCCCGCCGTCCCCGAGGAACGCCGTCAGGCCCAGCTCCTCGAGCTCCTCGGGCACCCGATCGGTGCCGTTGGTCAGCACGAACACGCCGAGCCCCTCGGAGCGCAGCGCCTCCAGCTCCGCCAGGAGCCCGCGGTCGACGCGGGCGGGCGATGCCAGCCAGGTGCGGAGCGCCGAAGCGGCCGACTGCGGTGTGCCGCCCGCCTCGACCAGCGCTGCGGCGGACCGTTCCCGCCACTGCTGATGCGTGCCGCGGCCGCGCACCACCTCGTCGAGGAAAGGATGGCCGAGCACGGCGGTGAAGGCGGCGCCGTCCGGGACCCCGGCGATCGCGTCCAGCTCCGACCAGAGCGCGGGGTCGAAGACGCGCAGCACGCCGTCGAGATCCGAGACGACGGCGCGCAGCTCATGCTCGTGCACGAGAGCGCGCAGCTGCTGGAGGGAGTCGGTCATCGAACCATCGTACGGAGACGCCGAGAGACCCTTTCGCAGCTCGGGGGAGGGTACGGATATTCGCGTGACCACACGTCCATCGCGCCCTAGGGTCGGTCCCATGTCGATCACCTGCCTGAGCGCCGCGACCATCGCGCCGCGCCCCCGCGCCCGCCGCTGACGGCGGCGCCCCGGCACCCCTCCACGCGCCGCCGTCCGGAACCCGACCGGGCGGCGCTCCGCCATGCCCGGTGACCCCTCACCGGAAGGCACGACATGACCTCGCACCACACCGCGCACACCCCCTCCACCGCTGCCGACACCACCTCCTCCGCGCATCTTCGCGTCCGCGGCCTCCGCCTCACGCGCGGCGACCGGGTGCTTCTGAGGGAGGTGGACCTCACCCTCTCCCCGGGCGACAGACTCGCCGTGGTCGGCGAGAACGGCCGGGGCAAGACCACCCTCCTCGAAGCGCTCAGCGGCGACCTCGCACCGGACGCCGGCACCATCGAACGGCACGGCCGTCTCGGCCTCGTGCGCCAGGAGCTGCAGATGGATGCGGCCGGCCACCGCACCGTCGGCGGGCTCCTCGACGAGCTGCTGGCCCGCCCCCTGCATGCGCTGCAGGAGCTCGACGACGCCGCGGCAGCCCTCGGAGAGGACACCGGAGCCGTCGCGGCCCGGCGCTACGACGACGCCCTCGCCGTCGCCTCCGCGATCGACGCCTGGGACGCACCGCGCCGGCTCGAGGCGGCGCTCGAGGAGGTCGGCGCGCTCACCGATCGCGACCGGCCGCTGGCGACGATGTCCGTCGGGCAGCGGTACCGGGTGCGGCTCGCCGGGGTGCTCGCCGCGCGGGACGAGCTGCTCCTGCTCGATGAGCCGACGAACCATCTCGATGCCCGGGGGCTCGCGCACCTCACCCGTGCTCTGCAGGAGCATCCCGGCGCGGCGGCGCTCGTCTCCCATGACCGCACCCTGCTCGCCGAGACGGCCACCTGCTTCCTCGACCTCGACCCCACCAGCGACGGCATACCCCTGCGGGCCCGCGGCGGGATCGAGGACTGGCAGCACGCCAGGCGGCGCCACCGCATCGCCTGGGAGGACGCGCACCGGGCCCAGCAGCAGGAGCATCGCCGGCTGCACAGGCGGGCCGAGGAGGCGCGGTCACGCCTCTCCACCGGCTGGCGACCGGACAAGGGCACCGGCAAGCATCAGCGCCAGAGCCGCGCCCCCGGAGTGGTGCGCGCGATGAACGACCGGATCGACCAGCTCGAGCAGCACCGGCTCGAGGTGCCCCCGCCTCCGCCGCGGCTGCGCCTCGTCGATCCCGGCACCGCGCCGGGCACGCCCCTGCTGCGAGCGGACGGGGTGCGCGTGGACCGCGGCCCCGGGGAACCCGCGCGGCTCGCCGAGACCTCGCTGCGCCTCGAGGGCGGCGACCGGCTGCTCGTCGTCGGCCCCAACGGCGCCGGCAAGACCACGCTCCTGCAGGTGCTGGCCGGCGTGCTGACCCCGTCGGCCGGGAGCGTGCGCCGGCTGAGCGGGGCCCGCCCGAAGCTGCTCGCGCAGGAGGACGGAGCGGACGGGGCCGCGGCTCACGGCAGCCCGGGGGAGCGGCGCCGACGCGCGCTGAGCGCCCTGTTCGCCGAGCGGCCTGCGGTGGTGCTGCTGGACGAACCCACCAACCATCTGGGCATCAGCGGCGTCGACGACCTGCTGACGGCGCTCGAGGGGACGAGCGCGGCCGTGGTGCTCGCCAGCCACGACCGGACCGTGCTGCAGGCGCTGTCCCACTGGCCGCGACTCGAGCTCGGCGGGTGAGCGCACGACGGGACCGATACCCTGGTCCCATGAGCACCGACGGACTCGCCGCAGCGCAGAAGAAGATGGCCGAAGCCGGGGTCGCACAGACCGCGATCGACGTCTTCTCCCACTACTACGGACAGCTCGAGGAGGGCGTCACCGGCACCATCCCCGAGGACACGATCGACCCCTACCTGGACCCACCGCTGCTCGAGGACGTCTCGATCGAGCCGGCGCACGCCAAGCAGGTCTTCGACCAGCTCGCGATCATCAACCTCAACGGCGGCCTGGGCACCTCCATGGGCCTGGACCAGGCCAAGTCCCTGCTGCCCGTGCGGGACGGCCGGAGCTTCCTGGACATCATCGTCGAGCAGGTCCTCGCCGCCCGCCGCGGCACCGGCTCCCGCCTGCCGCTGATCTTCATGAACTCCTTCCGCACCCGCGAGGACACCCTCGAGGTGCTCGCGAAGTACCCGGACCTGCCCGTCGGCGACCTCCCGCTGGACTTCCTGCAGAACAAGGAGCCCAAGCTCCGCACCGACGACCTCACCCCGGTCGACTGGGACGAGGACCCGGCGCTGGAGTGGTGCCCGCCCGGCCACGGCGACATCTACACCGCCCTGCAGACCTCCGGACTGCTCCAGCAGCTGCTCGACGCCGGGTTCAAGTACGCCTCCGTCTCCAACTCGGACAACCTCGGCACCGTGCCGAGCCCCGTGATCGCCTCGTGGTTCGCCTCGACCGGCGCGCCCTACGCCGCCGAGCTGTGCCGCCGCACGCCCGCGGACCGCAAGGGCGGCCACCTCGCGGTGCGGAAGTCCGACGGTCGGCTCATCCTGCGCGACACCGCGCAGACCCCGCCGGAGGAGATGGACTTCTTCACCGACGAGCACCGCCACCCGTTCTTCCACACCAACAACCTCTGGTTCGACCTCGAGCAGATGGCGCAGGTGCTCGCCGAACGCGACGGCGTGATGGGGCTGCCGCTGATCCGCAACGAGAAGACCGTCGACCCCGCCGACAAGACCTCCACCCCCGTGTACCAGATCGAGTCCGCGATGGGCGCCGCGATCGAGGTGTTCGACGGAGCGACCGCGATCGTGGTCGGCCGCGACCGCTTCCTGCCGGTCAAGGCCACCAGCGACCTGCTGCTGGTGCGCTCGGACGCCTACGCCCTCGACGAGCGCGCGGCCCTCGTGCAGCAGGTCGAGACGGTGCCCGCGGTGACGCTGCACAGCGGCTCCTACAAGCTCATCCAGGACTTCGAGCCGCGGTTCCCGCACGGGGTCCCCTCGCTCAAGGAGGCCGTCAGCCTCGATGTGCAGGGCGACTGGACCTTCGGCGCCGACGTCTCCGTGATCGGCGACGCGGTGCTCGGCGAGGAGGGCGGCGAGGTCCCCGAGGGCGCTCGGGTGGGCACCGCCTCGGCGGGCTGAACCGAGGCGCGGCGACCGTCCCGCTCGGGGCGGCCGCCGCGCGCACGCACACCTCAGGAGCGGGGACGCTCGTCGGCCGCACCGGCCGGCCGGGGCTTCGGCGAGGACTCCTCCTCGGAACGGACCAGCAGGTGCCCGATCGGAGGATCCGTCAGCCATCCGGTGAGCCGGCCGACCACCCGAGATCCGAGCAGCGCCGCGAGCAGGACCCCGAACACGACCATCCCCAGCGACCCCCACCAGCTCATCAGCCGGTCCGGAAGATCCTCGGCGTAGCGGATGGGCAGCAGGGCCACCGAGTGCAGCAGGTAGACGGTCAGCGAACGCTGCCCCAGGGCGGTCAGCGGGGAGCGGCCGCGCGGCGTGACCAGCAGGACGGCGAGGCCGCCGATCACGCCGGCCGCGAGCACCATCAGCTGCAGGACCATGCTCAGCAGGATGCTCCGCTCGTCCTCGTAGCCCGAGCGCAGGAAGAAGATGGACGCCGGCACGTCCTCATGGAGCAGCGCGGCGACCGCGACGACGCCCAGCAGGACCAGACCGCCCAGCCAGCGGTGCCGGAAGGCTCTGATGCGTTCGAGCGTCTCCGGGGTGGCGACCAGGCCGAGCACGAAGAACGGCAGCATCTGCGCCATGCGGCCCACGCTGAGGTCCGATCCGATGTCCGGATCCAGCGGCATGATCACCGAGATCGCCACCGCGAACACCAGCGGGTACCTCAGCTGCCGCAGCAGCGGGGAGAGCAGCCGCCAGCCCAGCAGCGCGACCAGGAACCACAGCGTCCACGCCGGGAGGATCAGCTGCATCTCCAGGTCCCGCCCGAGCATGAGCGCCTTGAGGGTCTCGTGCACCATCTGGAAGATCACGTACGGCACGACCATCGCGGTGAGCAGGCGCCGCACCTGGCGGGGCTCGTTGCGGTACGAGCGCGAGAGGAACCCCGAGATCATGATGAACGCCGCCATGTGGAACGAGTACAGCGCCATGTACAGGGTGCCGCCGAGCGCCTCCTCGGTGTTCTCGAAGCTCTCGATCGTGTGCCCCACCACGACGAGCGCGATCAGCAGGCCTCGAGCGTTGTCGAGGTAGGGGTCTCGCTGCGCGCGGGTCCGTGGGGTCGTGCCGGTGGTCGACATCGCGGTCCTTCGACGTGGTGCGGGGGACTTATCGCAGCACAGTACGGCGTGCCGTGACCGTTGTGGGACCGGCGCGCCCGCGTGCCGCGGTGAGCTGTTCCACCTCAGGCGCGGCCCCGGGCCCAGCCCTGCCCGCCCGTGAGGTCCAGCGGATGCGGCAACGGGTTGCCGTAGCGGTGGTTCGTGGCGCTGATCGCCTGCTCGTGCAGGAACGGCAGCAGCTCGACCCGCCCGTCGGCGACCACCTCCCCGGTGAACAGCGCGACCTCGATGCGGTCCGCGATCGCGCGACGGAGCGCTGGATCGCACTCGCCCAGCAGCCGGATCCGGCTCTGCGCGAGGGACGGGACCCGCGCGGCGAAGGCGTCGGCGTCCTCGACCGCGACCGCGCCGCCCGCACCGAGGGCCTCCTGGGCGACGGCGGCGAGCTCTGCGCAGGAGAGCGACACCTCGACGTCGGCGTCCACGGTCGCGGCGGCGTGCAGCACCCGGCGCAGCTCCTGCGCGGAGGTGCCCTCCGCGGCCCGGACCATGACCGGCAGCGGCAGGTGCCGCAGCAGGTTGATCTCTCCATGCAGCTGCTGCACGTCACGCGGCGCGAACGTGCTCGACCAGCGCTCACGGTCGCTGTGGCGTGCCGCGTCCAGCCAGGCCTGCGCGTCCAGCTCCCGGTCGGGGACCCCGGCCGCATCGGACCAGTCCATCAGGTGCACCAGGTAGTTCGGGCCGCCCGCCTTCGCGGTCTGCCCGATCGCCGAGCGCTTCCAGCCGCCGAAGGGCTGACGCTCCACGATCGCACCGGTGATGCCGCGGTTGACGTACAGGTTCCCGGCCTCGACGTGCTCGGTCCACCACGCGATCTCCGAGGGCTCGAGCGAGTGGATCCCGGCGGTCAGACCGAACTCGGTGCCGTTCTGGATCCGCACCGCCTCCTCGAGGGTCTCGGCATGGATCATGCCGAGCACCGGGCCGAAGTACTCGGTGAGGTGGAAGGCCGAGCCCTCCCGGACCCCGGTGCGGACCCCGGGGGAGAACAGCGTGCCCGTCTCGTCGAGCTGACGGGGGCGGGAGAGCCACTCCTCGCCGGCGGAGAGCTCGGTGAGCCCGGAGCGGAGCTTCTCGCCCGGCGCCTCGATGACCGGGCCCATCTGGACGGTGGGGTCGGTGGGACGGCCCACGTGCAGGCTCAGCACCGCGTCCGCGAGCTGTGCGGAGAACCTGCGGGAGTCGGTCACCGATCCGACCGTGATCACGAGCGATGCGGCCGAGCACTTCTGCCCGGCGTGGCCGAAGGCGCTCGCGGCGACGTCGTGCGCGGCGAGGTCGAGATCGGCCTGGGGCGTGACGATGATCGAGTTCTTCCCGCTGGTCTCGGCGAGGATCCTCAGCTCCGGACGCCAGGAGGCGAACAGGGCGGCCGTGTCCGAGGCCCCGGTGAGGATCAGCTGCGAGATCCGCGGATCGGAGATCAGCGCTCGGCCCACCTCGTCCTCGGGGACGTCGACCAGGGTGAGCACGCCCTCGGGCACCCCTGCCTCGTGCATGAGCCGGCCGATCAGGGCCCCGCAGCGGCGGGACTGGGGCGCCGGCTTCATGATCACCGCGCTGCCGGTGACCAGTGCGGCGAGGACGCCGCCGGTGGGGATCGCGACCGGGAAGTTCCAGGGCGGGGTGACCAGGGTGAGCGGCCGGGGCCGTGCCTCCAGGCCCTCGAGGCGGGCCAGCTGCTCGGCCTGTTCGGCGTAGTAGAGCGCGAAGTCGATCGCCTCGCTGACCTCCGGATCGCCCTGCTCGAAGGTCTTGCCGGTCTCCGAGGCCATCACCTCGAGCAGTTCACCGCGGTGGGCGGCCAGCGTGCCGGCGACGCGGCGCAGGATCTTCGCCCGCTCCTCGACGCCCAGCGCGGCCCAGGCGGGCTGTGCCTCGAGGGCGGCGGCGATGGTGCGGTCCACGGCCTCGACGGTCTCGCGGCGCGCGGCGCGGACCTCGTCGACGCCGAGCCGGGAACCGCGGATGCGGCGGGTGATCCGAGCGGCCCACTCCTGGTTCATCGGGGTCGACAGATCCGTGTCGGGGGTGTTGCGGAACGCGCCCGGCACCGCCGGCAGGGCGGGGGAGCCGAGCTCGAGGGAGGTCCTCCCTCCCGCGGTCTCGGCGCCGCGGTCCTGATCGCGGTGGGTGGCCGGGGCGACCTCCTGCAGGGCGCGGTCCGCTGCCCGGGAGAAGCGCTGCTGCTCACGGGTGAAGAGCTCCTCGGAGCTGTCCAGCTCGAACGCGGCGGAGAGGAAGTTCTGCGAGGAGGCGTTCTCCTCGAGGCGCCGCACCAGGTAGGAGACGGCGACGTCGAAATGGCGGGGGTGCACGATCGGGACGTACAGGCGCATCGTGCCGGTGGCCTCGCGGACCACCGCCTGCTGCCCCGGCGCCATCCCGGCGAGCATCTCGAACTCGACGCCGTGGCCGGGCCCGGCGGGGATCCCGCGCCGTCGCATCAGCAGGTGGGCGAAGGCGACGTCGAAGAGGTTGTGCCCGGCCACGCCGAGGTGCACGGCCTCGAGCTTCTGCGGATCCAGCGCCTCGAGCAGCATCCGCTTGTACTGCGCGTCGGTCTCCTCCTTCGACAGCAGCGGCGCCTGGGTCAGGCCGTGCAGCGAGGCATCGACCTGTTCCATCGCCAGGTTCGCGCCCTTGACCAGGCGCACCTTGATCGGCGTCCCGCCCTCGGCCACGCGGCGCTCGGCGAAGCGGCGCAGGCGCGCCATCGCGGAGGGGCCCTCCGGCAGGTAGGCCTGCAGCACGATCCCGGCATGCAGGGAGGCGAGCTCGGGCCGGTCCAGGAGCTCCTCGAAGACGCGCAGGGTCAGCTCGAGATCCCGGTACTCCTCCATGTCCATGTTCAAGAAGGTGGGGTTCGGCCCGCGAGCGGCCTCGAGGTACAGCGGCAGCAGCGTCTCGACGATGTGGTCGACGGTCTCGTCCGCGGCCCACAGCGGCAGGTGGTCCACGATGGAGGACACCTTGATCGAGACGTAGTCGACGTCCTGCCGGGCCACCAGCTCGCGCACGCCCTGGAAGCGCCGCTCGGCCTCCTGGGCACCGAGCACCGCCTCGCCCAGCAGGTTGATGTTCAGCGCCGTGCCGTCCGCGGTGAGGCGCTGGATCGCGCCGGTCAGAGGGCGGGGCCGCGCATCGAGGATCAGGTGCCCGACCATGCGCCGCATCGTGGCCTGCGCGGCGGGCACCACCACGGAGGGCGCGAGTGCGGAGGCGGCGCCGCCCAGGGCGATCACCCTCCGCAGCGGCGCGGGGAGGAAGGCCGGCGGGTCCTGGGCGAGGCGGCGCAGCTCCACGGCCGCGGCACGCGGATCCTCCGGTCGGATCACCCGGTCCACGAAGGCGAGGGTGAAGTCGAGCCCCTTGGGGTCCTGCAGCAGGTCCGAGAGCATCTTCGCCGGTCCCGGCACCGGGCGGGTCGCGGCGGCGTCCACCCACGAGCGGACCTGCGCCGAGACCTCGTCGAGGGTGGGGACGGCAGGGGCGGCATCGTGCTCGGGCTGCGCGGCGTTCACAGGGGACAACGGAGTCTCCTCCTCGTTCAGGGGTCACGGCGACGGTGCAGTGGAGGCGGGCGACAGGAAGGTCGGTGGGACCGGTGTCCCCGCCTCCAGATCGTATGTCCTCGCGCACCGCGGCGGCACCACGGGACGAGGCCGCAGGTGGAGGGCGTGCGACCGGAGCGGGGCCGACGTGGGACCGAGCGGGTGGGACCGCTCGGTCGGCGCGACGCCGCGGCGCGAGGCGGCTGTGGCACGATGCAGGGCACACATCCGACGATGCAGGAGGCAGTGATGAAGAGGTTCATTTTCGTGGCCGGACTCGCGATCGGCTTCGTGATCGGCTCGCGGATGGGTCGCGGACCGTACGAGTCCCTCGAGCGCACGGCGCACCGAGTCGCCGAGGACCCCGAGGTCCAGCGCCGCGCCGCGCAGGCGAAGGAGACCGCCTCGCGGGTCGCTCAGGACACCGCCTCCACCGTCAGGGAGAAGGGGCCGGAGGTCGCCTCCAAGGCGCAGGATGCGGTGGCCGGGGCCGCCGGCTCCGCCAAGGAGCGGCTGGGCAGCGGCGCCTCCGACGAGCTGCACGGCGAGGCGGCGGGCGTGGCCGAGAAGTCGGCGGACAGCGCCAGCGCCGGCGGTGATGCGGAGGTCGGGGAGGACCGGCCGCTGAGCTCCTGAGCCGCCTGTTCGCCCCATCGACGCGCCGGTGTCACCCCAGGACGGTGACGCCGGCGCGTTCCTGCTCCTGCATGAAGCACGGCCCGCACAGCGACATGTACGCCACCGCCTCGCCGTCGATCGCGACCTGCTCGCCCTCGAACACGAAACGACCGCCGACCGCGCGGCAGTTGAACTCCGCCTGCGATCCGCAGCGGCACATGGTGGGCAGCTTCTCGATGTTGTCCGCCAGCTCGAGCAGGCGTGCGGCACCGGGGAACATCGCGGTGCGGAAGTCGGTGCGCAGGCCGTAGCAGATCACCGAGACCCCGTCGAGCTTCGCGATCCGGAACAGGTCGTCGATCTGGTGGGACTCGAGGAACTGGGCCTCGTCCACCAGCACGCAGTGCAGCGGGCGCAGCCCCTGGGCGTCGGCCGTCGACCCCACCAGGGCGCGCAGATCGTCGCCCGCTGCGGCGAGCACGTCCACGCGTCGGTGCGCCCCGCCGCGTGCCACCACCCAGTCCTCGCCCTTGGTGTCCAGCTCCGGCTTCACGGTGAGCGTGGCCAGGCCCCGCTCGTCGTAGTTGTACGCGGTCTTGATCAGGGTGTCGGACTTCCCGGAGTTCATCGCTCCGTACTTGAAGTGCAGCTTGGCCATGCAGGTGCTCCGGGGATCGGGGGCAAGGGGCAGGGGGAGAGCTCAGAAGGCGTCCAGGACGCTGGGGCGGGGACCGGCCAGCAGCGCATCCAGGAAGGCCTCGGCCGACGGGTCGGCGTCGGCGCGCAGACCGAGCCGGCGGGCGTCGGCGAGGGTGCGGCCGCCGACGAGGAGGAGGGAGGCGGCATGGATGTCGAGATGACAGCTGCCCAGCACCTCGGCCGGCCCGGAATCGGTCACCGTGTCCCGCGCGTCGGCGTCCGTCACCGAGATCGTGCCGCCGCTCGCGGTGACGAGGCGGGTGCCGGCGGCACGGCAGGTGCCCTCCGGGACCGTCCCGTCCTCGACGACGAGGCGGACCGTGCCGGTCAGGCCCGAGGGGGCGCGCCGGGCACGCAGGGTCGCCGCGGTGTCGATCACCCGCATCATCACCAGCGGCACGGGGGACGGGTCGGGGCGCGCGCCGCCGCCGGGCAGGACGTCCAGGACGGGGTCCTCCGTGCGCACCCGCAGCCGGAGCAGCTCGGTGACCGTGGACCAGGAGCCCAGCGAGCGCAGCAGCGCCTGCCGGTCGGTGCGGGTGCGGCCGAAGAGCTCGTGCACCTCGAGGCCGACGCCGTCCCTCCCGTCGACCCGGGTCCAGGAGACGTAGCCGTGCGCGGTGCCGGCCTCGTCCTCGAGCAGCAGCGCGGCCCAGGGCGGAGCGGGCAGGCCCTCGGGGAACAGCGGCGGTTCGCGGCGCAGCATCGCGTTGTCGCCTTCGGTCAGCTCATGGTGCAGCCGGCGCAGCCGAGGCATCGTCTCCGCGGTGACCGGCACCAGGCGGCGGCCCGGGACCGCCGGGATCCGCTGCAGATCCACGAGCGGGACGATCAGCGACTGGGCGCGGGCGACCACCTGGTAGCCGTACCGCCGATAGATCTCCGGGTTCGAGGGATAGAGCATCGACAGCGCCATCCCCTCGGCTCCGCAGCGGGCGATGACCGCGGTCAGCAGCGCCCCGAACAGTCCGTCCCCGCGGTGCGCGGGGTGGACCGCGAGCCCTGCGATCCCGCCGCAGTGAGCCACGCCACCCCCGAGCGCCACCCGGTCGTGACGGATCCGGGCACCTGCGGCGACCACGCCGTCCAGCCCGCCCGGCAGGGAGGAGGAATCGATGCCGAGCGCGGTCTGGCCGGGGGAGAAGTCCCGCGGCGCGTCCGGGGAGGTCGGATCGGAGCCGCCGCCGAACGCGCCGGAGGACATCGTGCGGTAGCCGACGAAGTCCTCGGCGGTGAGATCACGAACATGCATGCCCACGAGTCTATGGGGCGCCCTGTTGCATACTGACCACGCCTGTCCAGCCAGAGGAGATGCCGTGAGCCCACGCCGTGATCGTCCGTCCGCGGATGCGCCGCGCAACGGTGCGCGCAAGCCCTACAGCCGACGCAGCAGCGCCCATCGCACGGCCCGCGAGAAGCTCTCCAAGCGGCTGTCGGCGGGTGACCCGCGCAGCGACCAGCACCCCCGGCGACGGATCCCCGTGGGCCTGTCCACCTCCTCCGTCTTCCCCGCCGGCGTCGAAGAGGCGTTCCGTCTCGCCCACGAGATCGGCTACGACGGCATGGAGGTGATGGTCTCCTATCCCAAGGACAGCCAGGACCCCGATCTCCTGCGCGCGTACTCGCAGCGGTACGAGCTGCCGATCCTCTCCCTCCACGCCCCGACCCTGTTCTTCCTCCAGGGCCTGTGGGGCCGCGACGCCTGGGTGAAGATCGAGCGCACCATCGAGATCGCCAAGCAGCTCGAGGTCCCCACGATCGTGGCGCACCCGCCGTTCCGCTGGCAGGGCAGATATGCACGCGGATTCGTCGAGGGCGTCGCCACGCTCGAGGAGGAGCACGGCATCGCGATCGCCGTGGAGAACATGTACCCGTGGCGGCTGGGGGTGCGGGAGCTGCTGAACTACCTGCCGGACCACGACCCGACCGATGAGGAGTACGCCCACGTCACCGTCGACCTCTCCCACGCGGCGACCGCGGGCGACGACGCGCTGGAGATGATCGAGCGGCTCGGGGACCGGCTGACCCACCTGCACCTGGCCGACGGCTCGGGCAGGACCACCAAGGACGAGCACCTGCCGCCCGGTGAGGGCAACCAGCCCTGCGCGGAGGTGCTGCGGCGCCTCGCCAACCGCGGCTGGGAGGGCTCCGTGCTGCTCGAGGTCACCACCAAGAGCGATGCGGAGGCCCGGGAGCGCACGCTGCGCCAGAGCCTCGCCTTCGCCCGCCATCACCTCGGCCATCACCTCGAGGAGGGCGACGGCCACGGGGACGGCCACGACGACGGGGACGTGGGATCCACCACGCGGTGAGGGACTCCCCAGCAGCAGGTGGGACAATGCCGGATGCATGTGTCGGGCCCGCCCCGGCCGCCATGCGATGACGACAGCCGCACGGAACGACGAGGTAGCTCACGCTGATGGGGAACGGGAACACAGGGATCGTCCACAGGAACACCAGCCTGCTCGCGGTCGAGATGAGCCTCCCGCAGGTCACGGTGACCTCGGACGAGATCGACGAGATGCTCTCCCCGGCGCGCAAGCGCCTCCGCCTGCCCAAGGGCGTGCTGCAGCGCGTGGCGGGCGTGTACGAGCGCCGCTGGTGGCGTGACCGCGAGAACGGATGGAAGCAGGGCGTCGTGCTGGCCGCCGAGCGGGCCATGGCCAAGGCCGGGATCATGCGCGACCAGGTCGGTCTGCTGATCAACGCCTCCGTCTCCCGTCAGCACCTGGAGCCGGCCGTGTCCACGGGCATCCACCACTCCCTGGGCCTGCCCAGCAGTGCGATGAACTTCGACATCACCAACGCCTGCCTCGGCTTCGTCAATGCGATGACGATGGCCTCGAGCATGATCGACTCCGGGCAGATCCGGTACGCCCTCGTCGTGGGCGCCGAGGACGTCGAGGAGGTCCAGCGCGGCACCGTGGACCGCCTGAACTCGAAGACCTCCACCCGTGCGGACTTCAACAACCAGTTCGCCTCGCTGACCCTGGGCTCCGGGGCCGCAGCCGCCGTGCTCGGCCCGGCGGACGCGCACCCCGAGGGCCACCGGCTGAAGCACACCCAGGCGCGCGCCGGCACCGAGCACCACGAGCTCTGCGTGGCGAACATGCAGGACATGCGCACGGACTCGGCCGGGCTGCTCGAGAACGGCATCCAGCTGATCCTGGACACCTGGAAGGGCGCGAACGAGGCCGGGTACGACTTCAAGAGCATCGACTTCGTCGTACCCCATCAGGTCTCGACCGTGTACGTCCGCAACTTCTCGACGATCACGGGGGTGGGGATGGAGCGGATCCCGGTCACCCTGGCCGACTGGGGCAACGTCGCCGCCGAGGCGGTGCCGATGACGCTCGCCCACGTCCAGGACGACATCGAGCCCGGACAGCGGGTGCTCCTGATGGGCGTGGGATCCGGACTGAACACGGCGATGATGGAGGTCCAGTGGTGAACACCCCCGGCAGCACCGGACGCCGACGGACGTCGACCCCCGCGGCCCCCGAGATCCCGGCCCTGCCCGGCCTGGATCCACGGCTGCACCGGAGCCTCGAGGTGCGCGACCACAGCGGCGAGACCCGCCGCTGGCACCTGCTGGACTCCGGGCCGCTGCTCGCCGAGCGCGGCATCACCCCCCGCGGCACCCTCCTGGCCGTGCACGGCAACCCCACCTGGTCGTTCCTGTTCCGCTCCCTGGTGCGGGACGACATCCCGTGGCGGCTGATCGCCGTCGACCAGCTCGAGATGGGCTTCTCCGAGCGCACCGGGCTGAAGCGCCGCTACCAGGACCGCATCACGGACCTGTCGATGCTGACCGACGCACTGTCCCTGCGCGGACCGGTGGTGACCGTCGGCCACGACTGGGGCGGTCTGATCTCCGCCGGCTGGGCGCTGGACAACCGTCACGACCTGGCCGGGATGATCCTCACCAACACCGGAGTGCACCAGGAGCTCGAGGAGTCGCTGCCGAAGGCCCTCCAACTCGCGACCGCGCCCTGGTTCCGCACCCCCTCCACGTCGGTCACCGACACCTTCCTGCGCACCACGCTGGCCCTGTCGAAGCCGGCGCTGCCGCGCGAGGTCCGGGACGCCTACCTCGCCCCGTACCGCGGCCGCGCCCGCCGCCGCGGCATCGACCAGTTCGTCGCCGACATCCCCGCCGCGGCCGACCATCCCTCACGCGCCACCCTCGAACGGGTCGCCGAGGGGATCACCGAGCTCGACGTCCCCACCCTGTTCGCCTGGGGCCCGCGGGACATCACCTTCTCCGACCGCTTCCTGCGCGACCTGATCCAGCGTGTCCCGCATGCGGACGTGCACCGTTTCGAGGAGGCCTCCCACCTGGTGTGGGAGGACGCCGACGTCGCCTCCCTGGTCGCCGACTGGCTGCAGCACACGTTCGGCACCGCTGAGCAGCCGCGCAGCGCCGCCCCGGTGTGGCGGCCCGTCTCCGACCACGCCGAGCAGGCACCGCAGCGGCACATCGGCGCTGCGATCGCCGAGCTCGCGAACGATCCCCGCCATGCCCACAGCCCCGCCGTGGTGGAGCTGGGCGGCGAGGACGGCGAGACGCGGGAGATCTCCTGGTCCCTGCTGAACCGCCGCATCGACGACATCGCCGCGGGTCTGCTCGCCCACGGGGTGAGGCCCGGGGACAGGGTCAGCCTGCTGATCACCCCCGGCGCCGATCTCACCGGGGTGCTGTACGCCTGTTTCCGGATCGGTGCCGTCGCGGTGGTCGCCGATGCCGGTCTCGGGCTCCGGGGGCTGACCCGTGCGGTGATCGGCTCCCATCCGGACTGGTTCATCGGCATCGAGCGCGCCCTGGTCGGCGCGCGGGCGATGGGCTGGCCCGGCCGCCGCCTCTCCGTCGAGCAGCTGCCCACCGTGGATCGCGCCGCCCTCGGCGTGGAGACGTCGATCGCCGAGCTGGCGCGCTCCGGAGCGCTGATGGGCGAGCTCGGCGCCCCGCTGGACGCACCCTGGCCCGATCCCGATGCGGATGCCGCGATCCTGTTCACCTCCGGCTCGACCGGTCCCGCCAAGGGCGCGGTGCTCACCCATCGGCAGCTCGGGGCGATGTTCGCCGCGGTGGGGGACACGCTGGACCTCGCCCCCGAGCGCGGACTGGTCGCCGGCTTCGCGACCTTCGCCCTGTTGGGCCCCGCCCTGGGCGCGCCGACGGTGGTGCCGGACATGGACATCATGCGCCCCGGCGATCTCACCGCGCCGGCGCTGGCGGCGGCGATCGCCGCTCTCGGCCGTCCGGCCGTGTTCACCGCCCCGGCGGCGCTGCGCAACATCATCGACACCGCCGACCAGCTCGACGAGGACGGCCGCGCCGCCATGGCGCGGGCGGCGAGCTTCTTCTCCGCCGGCGCGCCGATCCCCGCGCACCTGCTGCGGGAGCTGCGCACGCTGATGCCGCAGGCGCGCGCGCTGACCCCGTACGGCATGACCGAGTGCCTCGCGGTGGCCGCGATCGACCTCGACGGCATCGAGGCGGCCGGAGAGGGCTCGGGCGTGTGCGTGGGCCGTCCGGTGCCCCGGGTCGAGCTCGCGATCGCCGTGATGGACGAGCTGGGCAGCACCACCGGCGAGATCACGCAGGACGCCGGGACGATCGGCGAGATCCTGGTGCGCGCCCCGCACGTGCGCGACCGGTATCTGATGCTGTGGGGCACCACCCGCACCTCGATGCGCTTCGAGGGCTGGCACGCCACCGGAGACGTCGGCCACCTCGACCGGGACGGCCGGCTGTGGGTCGAGGGCCGTGCCGCCCACGTGCTCGCCACCCCGACCGGACTGCTCACGCCGGTCCAGGTCGAGGACGCCGCCGAGTCCGTGCCCACGGTGCGTCGCGCCGGTGCCGCCGTGGTCGGCCCGCGCGGCACCCAGCAGGTCGTGGTGATCCTCGAGACCGAGGACGGCTACCGACCCGGGAAGGCGGGCCGCCCGCGGCCCGCCGCACCCTCCCTGCAGGAGGCCGTGCGCCGCGCCGTGCGCGACCGCTGCGGCGCCGAGGTGGTCGCGGTGTTCACCACCTGCGCGCTGCCGACGGACATCCGCCACAACTCGAAGATCGACCGGGCCGCGCTGTCGCGCTGGTCCGCGCAGACCCTCGCGGGCGAGAGGGCGGACCCCCTGTGAGCGCGCCGACGATCCTGGTCACCGGCGCCTCCGGCATGCTCGGCGGGGCGGTCGCGACCGCGCTGCGGGACCGCGGGGCCACGGTGCGCGCCTTCCAGCGGCGCCCCGCGGGGATCGACGGCGTCCAGGACGTCACCGGTTCCCTCACCGAGGCGGAGGACGTCCGCCGTGCCGTCCGCGGCGCCGACGCGGTGGTCCACCTCGCCGCGAAGGTGTCCATCTCCGGTCCCGAGCACGAGTACCGGACGATCAACATCGAGGGCACCCGCCACGTGGTCGACGCTCTGCGGGCCCAGGGCGGGGGAGCGCTGGTGAACGTCTCCTCCCCGTCGGTGGCCCACCTGGGCCGGGCGATCGTCGGCGCGGACGCCACCGCCGCGGATCCCTCGAAGGCGCGCGGCCCGTACGCCCGCACCAAGGCGGCGGCCGAGCTGCTGGCGATGAGCGCCGACGGCGAGGGCGACCTCCGCGTCACCTCGGTCCGCCCCCACGTCGTGTGGGGCCCCGGCGACACCCAGCTGGTGGGCCGGATCGTCGACCGCGCCCGTCGCGGCCGGCTCCCGCTGCTGGACCACGGCATGGCGCTGATCGACACCACCTACGTCACCAACGCCGCCGACGCGATCGTCGCCGCCCTCGACCGGATCGAGACCGTGCACGGGGAGAGCTTCGTGATCTCCAACGGCGAGCCCCGCACGGTCCGCGACGTGTTCGCCGGCTGGTGCCGTGCCGCCGGAGTGCCCGCCCCGACGCTGCGCATCCCCGGTTCCGCCGCCCGCCTCGCGGGGCGGGTGATCGAGCGGATCTGGGAGAAGCGCCCCGGTCACGACGAGCCGCCGATGACGGAGTTCCTGGCCGAGCAGATGTCCACCGCGCACTGGTTCGACCAGCGCCGCACCCGCGAGCGGCTGCGCTGGACACCCCGCGTGAGCATGGACGAGGGCAACGAGCTCCTCGCGGACTGGTTCCGCGAGCACCCCGTCGTCTGACCCCGCAGCCGACGATCCGCCACCCCGCACGGAGGAGCACGGTCACCGGATGAACGAGAACCCGAGCACGGATCCCGCGGGCACCGACCCCGGCGACCAGGCGGCGCTGCTGGCCGAGATCGACGCCGAACTGGCCGCCGAGCGCTCCTCGACGCCCCGCGCCGGGCAGCGCCTGACCGGCCTGGTGCTGCTCATCGGCGCGCTGATCGGCTGGATCGCCTCGCTCGAGCTGCAGGTGGGCAAGGAGTTCCTGCTCTCGAACCCGGGCCAGAGCCTGGCCTGCGACGTGAACCCCTTCATCTCCTGCGGCGATGTGATGATGACCTGGCAGTCCTCGGCGCTGGGGATCCCGAACATGGCGATCGGCCTGGGCGGCTTCGCGATCATGGGCGTGATCGGCTCCCTGATGGTCTCGGGGACGCAGCTGCCCACCTGGTTCCGCTGGGCCCGGCTGGGCGGGATGGCCTTCGCCTTCGGGTACGTGCACTTCCTGGCGATCTCCACGATCTTCGTCATCGGTGCGCTGTGCCCCTGGTGCATGGTGATCTGGACCGTCACCGCACCGATGTTCTTCGCCACCCTCGCCCGCACCATCGAGGGCGGCGACCTGCGACCGCCGGCACCGCTGGTGAACCTGCTGCGTCGCTGGGTGCTGCTCTCGGCGGCGTGGTACCTGCTGGTGGTCGTCGTGATCGGGGTCGTGTTCCTCGATCAGTGGCTCGTGATGCTCGGGCTCTGACCGCCCCGGTCGGTCGAAGGCCCGTCCATCCGCCCGGCCCACCGTTCCTCCCCAGGCCCTGCTCGTCCCCAGCGACGCGGTGCGCGCAGCAGCCGGGGGTATCCGCCGCCTAGCGTCGCGGCCATGGGAGCACACACCGGAACCGGGCGGCCGCGCCGTGACCGCGCCGGGAAGCACCGCCGGCGCGGCCAGGCGCTGATCGAGCGGCGGGACCACTCCGCACCGCAGCGTGGACGCCGCTTCGCGGTGCCCGCGCCGTCGCCGTCGGCGCTGGTCGGCATCGCCGTGCTGGTGCTGATCGCCCTCGGGGTCGTGCACCTGTCCGGATCGGGCTCGGCCATCCCTCTGGAGACGGCCACCGACGACGTCCCCGTCTCGGCCGCGGAGCCCCCGTCGTCCGGGCCTGCCACGGCAGCGCCCGCATCCGCCGACGGCGAGCCGGACACCGAGTCCGCGGCGGCGGCCGAGCCCGAGTCCGAGACCGAGTCCACCACCGAGCCCGGGACCGAGATCGTCGTCCACGTCTCCGGTGCGGTGGGGGAGCCGGGCGTCGTGCGGCTGCCGGGCCGGGCCCGGGTCGACGACGCCCTGCGCGCCGCGGGCGGGGCGACCGAGGAGGCCGACCTCTCGGCGGTCAACCTCGCCCGACCCCTCGCCGACGGGGAGCAGATCCATGTCCCGGTGCCGGGGGAGGAGCCGCGAACGCTCCCGGACGGCCCCGCCGACGCCGCAGCAGAGCCCTCCGACAGCGCCGACGGGGCCCCGATCGACCTGAACACCGCCGATGCCGCCGAGCTCGAGGAGCTGCCCGGGGTGGGCCCGGCGATCGCTCAGCGGATCCTCGAGCACCGGGAGAAGAACGGCCCCTTCACCTCCGTGGACGGGCTGCTGGAGGTCTCCGGCATCGGGCCGGCCACCCTCGAGGAGATCCGCGGACGGGCCACGGTATGACGCGCGGGGACCTGCGCCTGCTGCCGGGGGCGACCTGCGTCTGGGCGCTCGCCGTGCTCGGCATCACCGCGGGCACGGCGGCCGCCGTCGCCGGCGGTGCGGTGCTGATCGCCCTCGCCCTGACAGCGGTCGTCCTCGCGGGTGCATCGACCACGGGCCGGAGCATCCTCGCGCACCTGGGCATCGTCGTCCTGGCAGGCGCGCTGCTGTTCCCTGCCCTACAGCGTCACAGCAGCACGGACGAGGCCCTCGTGCTCGCCGAGCAGCGAGGACTGGTCGTGGAGCTCACCGTCGTCGCCGCCGCGGATCCCGCTCCGCCCGGGAGCGGGCCCGCCTGGGCGCGCGGAGGCCAGCAGATGCGCGCCCGCACGGTCCAGGGCGTCGCCCGCATCGGGCGGGAGGAGGTGACGCTGCCCGCCTCCCTGCCCGTCCTCGTGCGCGCCTCGGGCGAGTCGGCGCACGACCTCGCCCGGGTGCGGGACGGCGACCTCGCTCACGTGCGCGGCCGGGTCGCGGTCAGCGGGACGCTCGTCGTGCTGCGCGCGACCGAGGTGCATCCGGTGGCCTCGGCCGGCCCCTCCGGTCGTGCCCGGGCCGCCCGGCACGAGCTGCGCAGCCAGGCGCGGGCGGCGACCTCGTCGCTGCCGTCCGACGAGGCCGCGCTGGTGCGGGGCATGACCACCGGGGACACCCGAGGGATGGGGGAGCAGACGGAGGAGATCATGCGCCGGGCCGGCATCTCGCACCTGGTGGCCGTCTCCGGGGCGAACATCGCGCTGGTGCTCGCCGCAGTGCTGGGGCCGCTGCTGCTGTGCGGGGTGCGGCGCAGACCGCGGCTGCTGAGCGCCGGGATGGTGATGGCGGGATACGTGTGGCTGGTCGGGGACGAGCCCAGCGTGCAGCGAGCGGCGACCATGGCGGCACCGCTGCTGGCGGCACGCTTCGCCGGGGTGCGAGCCTCCCCGGTCGCCGCTCTCGCCCTCACCGTGGCGCTCTGGTCCGTCCTGGATCCCGTGACCGCCGCCTCTGTCGGTTTTCTGCTGTCCGCGCTCGCGACCGCGGCCATCCTGCTGGCCGCCCCGCCGCTGGCGAGCGCCCTCACCGAGCTCAGCGGCGGCCGGATCGGGCGGACCGCCGCGCTGGTGATCGCGGTCCCGCTGGTCGCCCAGCTGGCATGCACCCCCGTGCTGATCCTGCTCACCCCCGAGGTGTCGGTGTGGGCGGTGCCGGTGAACATCCTGGTCGGCCCGCTGGTGGGCCCGTCCACCGTGATCGGTCTGCTCGCCCTGGTGCTCGGCACCCTCTGGCCCGCCGGGGCCGAGGCGCTGTGGACGCTCGCCGCCGGGGGAGCGCACCTCGTGCTGCTGATCGCCCGCACCGCGGATGCGCTGCCCGGTTCCCGCGTCGCGGTGCCCGAGGGAGCGCCCGGGGTGCTGCTCGCCGTCGGTGTGCTCCTCGCCGTCGCGATCGCCGTGGCGGCGCGCCGCCTCCCGCTGACGCGGTGGGTGGTGGCGGCGCTGCTGGTGGCGGCGCTCACCCCGGGAGCGGTGCGGCTCCTCCCCGTCCCCGCCGGTCCGCAGTGGACGGTGGCGATGTGCGCCGTCGGCCAGGGCGATGCCCTCCTCCTGCGCCCGGGGACGGCCACGGCAGCGGAGGCCACCGTGCTGATCGACACGGGACCGGACCCGGCGGCGCTGCGGCAGTGCCTGGACCGGCTGCAGGTACGGCGGATCGACCTGCTGGTGCTCACCCATCCCCACCGCGACCACACCGGCGGCACGGCCGCACTGACCGGACGCCGCACCCCGCAGCAGCAGTGGATCTGCCCGCTGCCGGAGGCCGCACGGCAGACGGCCCCGCAGACCCCCTCCACCGTCGCCGCGACCGGGGAGACCTGGCAGCGGCCCGGTCTCTCCCTGCGCGTGCTGTGGCCGGGCACGGCCGAGGACGTGCACCGCACCAGCGCCGCCGAGCGCGGTGGAGGGGAGGGAGACGCCGCCAACGACTGCTCGATCGTGATCGAGGCTCTCTGGGAGGACGGCACCCGACTGGTCTCCCTCGGGGACCTGGAGCCCGCCGCCCAGCAGGAGCTCGCCGCGCTCGGTCCGGGCCCGGCGGAGATCGTCAAGGTCGCCCATCATGGCTCCCGCTTCCAGCACGCCCCGCTGTACCGGCAGCTCGAACCCGATCTCGCCCTGGTGCCCGCAGGTCGCGAGAACGAGTTCGGCCACCCCACCGAGGACGCGCTGGACCTGCTGCGCGACACCGGCGCCGCCGTGCTGCGCAGCGACGTCCACGGCACCGTGGTGCTCCCGGCGGACGACGCGGCGGCGCCGCGGAGCGTCGGCCCTGCCCGATAGGATCGACCAGTCCCCCCTGCAGTGAGGAGCCCCCGTGAGCGATGTCGAGTGGCACAGCGTCGCCCTCGCACCGATCGTGCTGGTCCACGGCACCGAGAGCCTGATCGCCGACCGGGCCGTGCAGCGCCTGCGCGGCCTCGCCCGCGAGGCGGACCCGACGGTCGAGGTCCACGACCTGTCCGGCGACGCCGCGGGCCCTGGTGCCCTCGCCCAGGTGGCCAGTCCCTCCCTGTTCGGAGAGCCCCGCTTCGTGGTGGTGCCCGAGCTGCAGGCGGCTCCCGACTCCCTGGTGCTCGAGCTGCTGGACTACCTCGAGGCGCCGGAGCAGGACGTCACCCTGGTGCTCGTCCACCGGGGCGGGAACCGCGGGAAGAAGCTGCTCGACGCTCTGAAGAGGGCGAAGGTGCCGCGTGTGGACGCGAGCCCCGTCAAGCGCGCCGCGGACAAGCAGGCCTTCGTCGCCGCCGAGTTCGCTCGGGCGCAGCGCCGCATCCAGCCCGAGGCCCTGATCGCTCTGGTGGACGCGTTCGGCACCGACCTGGCCGAACTCGCCGCTATCAGCCGCCAGCTGATCGAGGACACCACCCCGGATCCGGGGGAGCAGGCACCGCAGGTGTCCGAGGCCGACGTCCACGCGCTGACCTCCGGGCGCGTCGAGTCCACCGCCTTCGCCGTGGCGGACGCCGCGATCGCCGGGCGCGAGCAGGAGGCCCTGCAGCTGCTCCAGCAGGCGCAGCTGGCCGGCGCCGACCCGGTCCCGATCGTCGCCGCCATCGCCTCGAAGATGCGGTCCCTGGCGAAGGTCACCGCCCCCGGCGCCGGCCCCCGGACGCTGGGCATGCCCGACTGGATGCTGCGCAACCTCGGCCGCGAGGCCAGGCACTGGAACGATCGCTCGCTGGCTCGCGCCCTGGAAGCGGTGGCCCGCGCCGACCACGAGGTCAAGGGCGCCGGCCGCGACCCCCAGTGGTCGGTGCAGCGCATGGTGATGGGGATCTGCCGCGCCCGCCGCGCGCACTGATCCCGCGGCCTCGTCGCTGGGCGCCGCGACCTCGCCCGGGACAGCACCAACCCTGGACAGCGAGGAGCCCGGTGCGCATCGGTGCGCACCGGGCTCCTCGATCACCCCGTCAGGCGGGGACGGCAGCCGGACGGCTGCCGCACGTCACTTCGCGACGCCTGCGACCAGCTTCGCGAGACCCGACTTGCGGTTCGCGGCCTGGTTGCGGTGGATGACACCCTTGGAGACCGCCTTGTCGAGCTTGCGGGAGGCGGTCCTGAGCGCCTCGCCCGCCACCTCGGCATCGCCGGTGGAGACGGCGGCCCTCACCTTGCGGGTGTAGGTCTTGAGCTCGGACTTGACCGCACGGTTGCGCAGACGCGCCTTCTCGTTGGTCTTGTTCCGCTTGATCTGGGACTTGATGTTTGCCACGAAGACTCTTCTCTTGTGCTGCTGCGGTGGATCTCCCGGGACGGCCGAGGGACGGAGCCGACGGGGACGGCGGTGGGGATTCGCCTGGAGACGTCGGTGCCGGGTCGCTGCCACGGGTACTCGCCCGGGTCGCACGAGTCGTCGCCCCTGACACGGCGGGACCACGTCATGCGCACACCGAACGGTATGTCACACATACGGTGCAGGAGCCTACCAGAGCAGGGCCTGCTCACCGCATCCGATGTGCGACGTGTCTCGCAGATCCCGCAGGTGCGGCCCGGGACACCCGGCGCGGCGTCGAGGACCCGCGCTCACCAGCCGTGCACGTCCCGCACCGCGTCGGCCACCCGGTCGTACCGCCGCTGGTCCAGGCGGCCGCCCTCGCGTCGCACCGCCTCGGGCGACAGGCGCAGCAGCCGGTCCGCACGGACCTCGGAGGGGCGGCCCTGCCGGTCCCAGTCGCCGGTGCCGATGTCGACCCAGGTCGCGCCGTGCTCGTCCGTGGCCACGGCACCGTCCGCGGTGCGATCGCGCGAGGTGAGCATGAGCGCCACCAGCACCCGGCCGGACCCGTCGGAGCCCCCGCGTGCGGCGTCCTCCTCGGCGATGACGAGGACGGGCCGGTCCTTGCCGCGGGTGACGTCCTCCTCGAAGGGCACCCAGGACCAGACGACCTCGCCGGGATCGGGTCGGCCGTCGGCGCGCGGCGCGTAGGTGAGCGTCAGCGCGCCGTCCCCGCGACGATCGGCGAGCGGGGAGGGGCCCTCCCCGGCGCTCCTGCCGCCGCCGGGGCGCCCGTTCGTCCCGCCGGTCGGCCCCTGCTCGCCCTGCGTCCGCCGCGTCACGGCCCGCACCGCGGTGCGGCCGAGGTCGCGCACCCCGCGACGGACCTCGGGGGAGCGCGCGGCGGTGCGCAGGAGCCGGGAGAACAGGGACATGGTGCTCGCTTCGTCATCGGGCCGGGCCGCTTCGTCGGTCCGGGACACACGGGATCGGGGGTGGTGTGAGAATGGTAGACATGTCTGCCACCTCGCTGTTCCACAGCGCCCGCACCGGTGCCGGCGGCGACGAGATGTTCGCGCCCGACGGGACGGTGCGGCCCACCTACCGCGCGCTGCACGACGCGCTGGCGGGGCTCGGTCTCGAGGAGTTCCGCACCCGCTCGGAGTCGCTGGCCCGCAGCTACCTCGACCAGGGCATCACCTTCGACCACGCCGGGGAGGAGCGCCCCTTCCCGATCGACGCGATCCCCCGGGTGATCGATGCCGAGGAGTGGGCACGGGTCTCCGCCGGGATCGCGCAGCGGGTGCGCGCGCTCGAGCGCTTCCTCGACGATCTCTACAACGACCAGTCGGCGATCGCCGACGGGGTGATCCCGCGGGAGCTGGTGACCTCCTCCACTTACGTGGTCGATCAGATGCGCGGCTACACCCCGCCCAACGGGGTGAGGATCCACATCTCCGGCATCGATCTGGTGCGTGACGGGGACGGCGACTTCCGTGTGCTGGAGGACAATGTGCGCACCCCCAGCGGGGTCAGCTACGTGCTCTCGAACCGTCGTGCCATGGCGCAGGGCTTCCCGGAGCTGTTCGCCGATCGACCCGTGCGCCGTGTCGGCGAGTACCCGGGCCGGCTGCTGGCCGCGCTGCAGGCCGCCGCGCCGGACATCCCCGACGAGGAGGCCACGGTGGTGGTCCTCACCCCGGGCCGCTTCAACAGCGCCTACTTCGAGCACTCCCTGCTGGCCCGCACCATGGGCGTCGATCTCGTGGAGGCCTCGGACCTCGTCGAGCGCAACGAGCGCATCTACATGCGCACCACCGCCGGGCTGCGCCGCGTGGACGTGATCTACAAGCGCACCGACGACGACTTCATCGACCCCGAGGTGTTCCGCCCCGACTCGATGCTGGGCGTGCCCGGACTGGTCCGCGCCGTCCTCGCCGGCAACGTCGTGGTCGCCAACGGCATCGGCAACGGCATCGGCGACGACAAGCTCACCTACACCTACGTGCCCGATCTGATCCGGTACTACCTGGCCGAGGAGCCGATCCTCCCCAACGTCGACACCTGGCGGCTGGAGGAGCCCGAGTCCCGCGCCGAGGTGCTGGATCGCCTCGAGGAGCTGGTGGTCAAGCCCGTCGACGGCTCCGGCGGCAAGGGCATCGTGATAGGCCCTGCCGCGACCGTCGAGGAGCTCGATGCCCTGCGGGCACGGCTCCAGGACGACCCGCGCGGCTGGATCGCACAGCCCGTGGTGCAGCTGTCCACGATCCCCACCCTGGTCGAGGAAGGGCCCGAGCCCCGCCACGTCGACCTGCGGCCGTTCGCGCTGAACAGCGGCGACGACGTCTGGGTGCTGCCCGGCGGGCTCACACGGGTCGCCCTGCCCCGCGGAGAGATGATCGTGAACTCCTCCCGCGGCGGCGGGTCGAAGGACACCTGGGTGCTGGCTGCCGAGCGCACCGCCGCCCCGGGCCGCTCGGCCTCGGCCGCACAGGTGCAGGAGGCCGAGGACGAGGGGATCGAGGACCCCACCGACGACAGCTACGAGGAGTTCGAGGACCCGCGCGAGGAGCCGGTCGAGGAGCGGGCGCCCGAACCGGACCCCGTCACCTCCGCGATCCCGCTCATCGACGTCGACGAGGAGGCGCCCCATGATGCTCAGTAGGATCGCCGACGCGATGTTCTGGATCGGCCGGTACGTGGAGCGCGCCGACCAGACCGCCCGGATACTCGACGTCACGCTCCAGTCCATCACCGAGGACACCCCGGAGGACCTCACCGCGGCCTGCGCCGCCGTCTACCAGATCTTCGGCGTGGAGCAGGTGCCGGAGAGCGACTGCACCGTCCAGCGCGTGCTGGACCACCTGGTCACCGACCGGGCGAACCCCTCCTCCGTGGCCGGGGCGCTGCTCACCGCCCGGGAGAACGCCCGCGGAGTGCGCGAGGTGCTGTCCACCGAGGTGTGGGAGTCGCTGAACACCACCACGCTCGGCCTGCCGCGCGGTCTGCGGCCCTCCCGCATGCACGGCGCCTTCCAGTTCGCCAAGGATCGCTGCGCGGTGGTGAACGGCCTGGTGGACTCCTCGATGACGCGCGACGAGGCGTGGCTGTTCCTGCGGATCGGGCAGCTGCTGGAGAGGGTGGACATGCTGGCCCGCAACCTGCAGAAGCACGACCTGGAGGACGCCTCCTCCGCGGGGACTGTGATGCTGCTGCGCTCGTGCAGCGCCCACGAGGCGTACATCCGCACCTATCGCGGGCGGGTCCGTTCCTCCCGGGCGATCGAGTTCCTGCTGCTGGACTCGATCTTCCCGCGCTCGGCGGTCCACTGCCTGGGCGCACTCGACGAGGCCCTCGAGACGCTCGCCAAGCTCCACGGCAACAGCTTCGACCGCCTCGGTGCGGCAGAGCCCGGCCGCAGGATCGTCGGCCGTGCCCTGGCCAGCCTCCGCTTCCGGGCGCTGGAGGACATCATCGTCGACTTCGACGAGGAGATGGAGCAGCTGCAGAGGGTCACCGGTGCCGTCACCCGGGCGCTGGGCACCACCTACTTCCACCCGGCCCACTGACGGGATGAACGGCGCGGTCCCGCTGCTCCTCGCGCTCCCGTTCCGGGGGCGATGGAAGGTCCAGAACTCCCCGGCGGATCGAGTGCCGAGCCACGGGACCGGGCGGTTCGCCCTGTCGCACTCGATGGATCTGGTCCCGGTCGACGAGAGAGGCCGCACCGCACCGTTCCGGCTCGCAAGCCTCCTGCGGTCCGAACCGCCGGAGGCCTTCCCCGGCTTCGGGAGGGAGCTGCACAGCCCGGTGGACGGTGAGGTCCACAGCGTCCACGACGGGGAGGAGGACCACGACGCCCGCCGAGGTCTTCCCTCGATCGGCTACGTCCTCACCCAGGACCGCCGCGCCGCGGAGGGCTGGACCGCGCTCGCGGGCAACCACGTGATCCTGCGGTCCCGTCACCGGGGCGGGGCGGTGTTCGTGGCCCTGTGTCATCTCCGGCGCGGGAGCATCGCCGTGCGACCGGGGCAGACGGTGCGCATCGGCGACCGCCTCGCAGGCTGCGGCAACTCGGGCAACAGCACCGAGCCGCACCTCCACCTCCAGGCGATGAGCGCGCCCGACCCCTCGTGCGCCCGCGCCGTGCCGTTCACCTTCCCAGGCGGGCTGCCCCGGGGCGGGCAGATCGTCGACGGGTGGTGACCGCCCGGCTGTGACCTCTGCCCGTCGGCGCGGCGGGAAGGTGGCCGATCACGGCGCCCATGAGACGATGGGGCGATGCCCGGGCGAGAGTGCGCCCGACCACGAACCGACGAGAGGACGTATGCCGGTGAGCCCCAGGATCGCTGTCGATGAGGACCGGGACATCCTGCCCGCGTCGACACCCCAGGAGCGGCTGCGCAACTTCTGCATCATCGCGCACATCGACCACGGCAAGTCGACGCTGGCCGACCGCATGCTGCAGATCACCGGGATCGTGGAGGAGCGCGCGATGCGCGCCCAGTACCTCGACCGGATGGACATCGAGCGCGAGCGGGGCATCACCGTCAAGAGCCAGGCCGTGCGGATGCCCTGGCAGGTCGGCGGCGTCAACTACGCCCTGAACATGATCGACACGCCCGGCCACGTGGACTTCACCTACGAGGTCTCCCGCTCCCTCGCCGCCTGCGAAGGGGCGATCCTGCTGGTCGATGCCGCGCAGGGGATCGAGGCGCAGACCCTGGCGAATCTGTACCTGGCGATGGAGAACGACCTCACGATCATCCCGGTGCTGAACAAGATCGACCTGCCCGGGGCGGAGCCCGAGCGGTATGCCGCCGAGATCGGTCAGCTGGTGGGCGTGGACCCCGACGAGGTGCTGCGCGTCTCCGGCAAGACCGGGGTGGGGGTGCCGGAGCTGCTCGACCACGTCGTCGAGACCCTGCCCGCACCGCACGGCGAGCCCGAGGCCCCCTGCCGCGCGATGATCTTCGACTCCGTCTACGACACCTACCGAGGCGTGGTCACGTACATCCGCGTCGTCGACGGCTTCCTGAAGTCCCGCGACCGGATCGACATGATGTCCACCGGTGCCCACCACGAGCTGCTCGAGATCGGGGTCAGCTCCCCGGAGCCGCACCCCACCGAGGGGATCGGCCCGGGCGAGGTGGGCTACCTGATCACCGGCGTGAAGGACGTGCGCCAGTCCAAGGTGGGCGACACCATCACCACGTCGATCCGCGGCGCCGAGGAGCCCCTGCCCGGGTACGCGGATCCCAAGCCGATGGTCTTCTCCGGCCTGTTCCCGATCGACGGCTCCGACTACCCGGTGCTGCGCGATGCGCTGGACAAGCTCAAGCTCAACGACGCCGCCCTGGTCTACGAGCCGGAGACCTCCACGGCGCTCGGGTTCGGCTTCCGCGTGGGCTTCCTGGGCCTGCTGCACCTGGAGATCGTGCGCGAGCGGCTCGAGCGCGAGTTCGACCTCGAGCTGATCTCCACCGCGCCGTCGGTGGTCTACCAGGTGACGATGGAGGACGGCACCGAGGTCGAGGTGATGAACCCCTCCGACTTCCCGGCCGGCAAGGTCGACTCGATCACCGAACCGATCGCCAAGGCCACCATCCTGGTGCCCAGCGAGTTCATCGGCGCCGTGATGGAGCTGTGCCAGTCCAAGCGCGGCAGCCTCGGCGGTATGGACTATCTCAGCGAGGACCGCGTCGAGCTGCGCTACACGCTCCCGCTGGCCGAGATCGTGTTCGACTTCTTCGACCAGCTGAAGTCCCGCACGCGCGGCTACGCCTCGCTGGACTACGACGTCTCCGGCTCCCAGGCCGCGGACCTGGTGAAGGTCGACATGCTGCTGCAGGGCGAGCCGGTGGACGCCTTCAGCGCGATCGTGCACCGCGACAAGGCCTACAACTACGGCGTCCAGATGGCCGGCAAGCTGAAGAAGCTGATCCCGCGCCAGCAGTTCGAGGTCCCGATCCAGGCCGCCATCGGATCCCGCATCATCGCCCGCGAGAACATCCGTGCGATGCGCAAGGACGTGCTGTCCAAGTGCTACGGCGGCGACATCTCGCGCAAGCGCAAGCTCCTGGAGAAGCAGAAGGAGGGCAAGAAGCGGATGAAGAACATCGGCCGGGTCGAGGTCCCGCCGGAGGCCTTCATCGCCGCGCTGTCCTCCGACACCCCGACCGGCAAGGACGCCAAGGCCAAGAAGTGAGGCGCCTGTGAGCCCCGTCCTGCCCGCCGGGGAGCCGGTGCCCGACGACGGGATCCTCCCGCCGTCGGCGGCCGCCGGTTCCGCAGGGCGTGACTTCGGCATCTACCTGCACGTGCCGTTCTGCCGGGTGCGCTGCGGCTACTGCGACTTCAACACCTACACCGCGACCGAGCTCGGTGACGGCGCCAGCCAGGCCGACTACGCCGGCACCGCCCGCCGGGAGATCGACCTG
>DATGUQ010000257.1:0-8501 GCA_035301145.1 Brachybacterium sp.
GTGCGCTCGGGGGATCTCGCCGCCCGGACCGTGTTCTGGTGCCCCCGCTGCCAGAGCGTGCGCAGCCGGCGCGCGAGCTGGACCCGCGAGAACCCGGCCGCGCCCTGGGCGCTGGAGGCTCCCGCCCGCGCTCCCGCGGGCTGAGGGGCCGCCCTCTACCGGCGCGTGGACTCGCGTTCCTCGAGACGGAAGGCGATGACCTCCCGGCGATGATCCTCCGCCCGACGCTCCCCGCGCAGGCGCGTCAGCAGCAGCTCGACCGGGACCCGTGCCAGCGCCGCATGGTCGGGGACGACGGAGGACAGCGACGGCGTCGAGTACCGGCCCAGGTCGAGGCCGTCGAAGCCGATCACCTTCACGTCCTCGGGCACGCGCAGCCCGCGCTCGTGGAGGGCGCGCAGGGCGCCGACCGCGAGCACGTCGGTGGCGCAGAAGATGCCGTCCGTGCGGGGATGCTCCTCGAGCAGCTCATGGGCGGCGGCCGCCCCTCCCGCGAAGGTGTACGGCGCGGGCAACACCGCCGACGCCACGAGGGGGAGGGCGCGGTCCTCGAGCGCGCGGCGGTATCCCTGTGCCCGGACGGACAGCACGTCCTCGTGGCCCTGCGGGGTGCTGCGCCCGCCGATCATGCCCGGCCGGGTGCAGCCGGCGTCCAGGAGATGCGTCGTCGCGGCCCGCGCCCCGTCGACATTGGACAGCAGCACCTGATCGAACCCCTCGTCGTACTCGCGCTCCGAGAGCACCACGACGGGGTGCCGCCCGCGCAGCAGCGGGAGGTCGTGCTCGTCGAGATGGGCGGAGTGGAGGATCAGCCCGTCGTGGTCGCGCAGCAGGGAGTGCGTGATCGCGTCCAGCTCGCCGGCGCGCCGATGCCCCGTCAGCTCGATGACCGGGTCGTAGCCGGCCCGGGCCACCTGCTCGGCGAGGGCCGCGCTGATCATGCCCTCGTAGGGGCTGGCCACGGTCGAGACCGCGATCGCGATGATCCCGGAGCGTCCGCGGCGCAGCCCGCGGGCGGCGGTGTTCATCCGGTAGCCGAGCTCCGTGATCGCGGCGAGCACCCGCGCCCGGGTCTCGGGGCGCACGTTCTCGTGACCGTTGACCACGTTGGAGACCGTCATGGGGGAGACCCCCGCTCGTCGAGCGACGTCGCGCATGGTCGCCACGATGAGAGCTCCTCCCGGGTCGGTCTCGCAGAGAGTCGGAACCCCATCTTACGGAGACGAGCGGCTTTTATCGATATAACATCGGGTGATGACCACTGCGGCCACCCCGTCCCTGTTCCCCCTCGAGAGCGTCCGGCTGCGGGAGGGGCTCTTCGCCGCGGCGCAGCGCACCGACCTGGAGTACCTCCTCGGCCTCGAGGCGGAGCGCCTGCTCGCCCCGTTCCGCCGCGAGGCCGGGATCGCGACGACCGCCGCGCCGTACGGGAACTGGGAGTCGATGGGCCTGGACGGGCACATCGGCGGGCACGCGCTCGCGGCGGCCTCCCTGATGTGGGCCGCCACCGGGGACGAGCGCGCCGCGGAGCTGGCGCGGCAGCTCGTCGAGGGGCTGCGCGAGTGCCAGGCGCGCCTCGGCACCGGCTACGTGGGCGGCATCCCCGGCGGCGCTGAGCTCTGGGCGCAGATCCGGACCATCGCCTCCCAGGCCCAGACCTGGGACCTCGGGGGCGCCTGGGTGCCCTGGTACAACCTGCACAAGACCTTCGCCGGGCTGATCGAGGCGGTGCGCCACGCCCCGGCAGGAACCGCCTCCTGCGCGCTCGAGGTGCTGCGGGGGCTCGGGGACTGGGGCGCCCGGCTCGGCGAGCAGCTCGACGACGAGGCCTTCGCCCGCATGCTCCGCACGGAGTTCGGCGGCATGTGCGCCGCCTACGCCGACCTCGCGGAGATCACGGGCGAGGAGCGCCACGCGCGGATGGCGCGCCGGTTCGCCGACGAGTCGCTCCTGGCCCCGCTGCGCGCAGGGCGGGACGAGCTCGACGGGATGCACGCCAACACGCAGATCGCGAAGGTGATCGGCTGGCCCGCCCTCGGTGAGACCGCCGCCGCGGAGACCTTCGTGCGGACCGTCCTGGAGCGGCGGACCCTCGCCTTCGGCGGTAACTCCGTGGCGGAGCACTTCACCGCCGAGCCGCTCGCGCACGTCACCGACCGGGAGGGCCCGGAATCGTGCAACACCGTCAACATGCTCGAGGCGGAGCAGCGGCTCTACGAGCACGGCGGCGGCCGCTGGCTGTTCGACGCGATCGAGCGCCAGCTGGTGGGCCACGTCCTGTCCGCGCAGCACCCGGAGGGCGGGTTCGTCTACTTCACCCCGGCCCGCCCGGGCCACTACCGCGTCTACTCCACCCGCGAGAACGACATGTGGTGCTGCGTGGGCACGGGACTGGAGGTGTACGCGCGCACCGGCCGCTTCACCTTCGCGGCCCAGGGCGGGGACCTGCTGGTGAACCTGCCCCTGCCCGCCTCCCTCCGCTGGGAGGAGCAGGGGATCGCCGCCCATCTCGACTCCCCGTACCCGCGGCCCGCGCCCGAGACCCCGGTGACCCTGCGGATCGAGGCGGACGCCCCGAGGGACGTCGCCGTGCACGTCCGGGTGCCCGCCTGGGCGACGACACCCCCGACCGTGAGCGTCGACGGCCAGGACGTCACCGCCCACGCCGAGCTCGACGGCTACGTCACGGTGCGCAGGCGCTGGCAGGGCGGCGAGGTGCTGCGGTGGACGCTGCACGCCGGGCCGTCCTGGGAGCCGCTGCCGGGGGAGGACAGCTGGGGCTCGCTGCGGTGGGGTCCCGTCGTGCTCGCCGCCCGCGACGGCGAGGAGGACCTCGCGGGCCTGTGGGCGGACGATTCGCGCATGGGGCACGTCGCCCACGGACCGCTGCGCCGCCTCAGCTCGACGCCCGTGCTCCTCGGCACGCCCGCGCAGATCGCCTCCCGGCTCCGTCCCCTCGCCGACGGCGGCTTCGAGCTGCACCGGCCCGACGGCCCTCCGCTCACCCTCGAACCCTTCTACGACGTGCACGAGAGCCGATACACGCTCTGCTTCCCGCACGCCCCCGACCCCGCTGCCGCACAGCTGCGGCGCGAGGAGCTCGCGCGGATCGACGCCGCGCAGCTCGACCGCGCCGCCCGGACCGTCGACGCGGTCGCCTGCGGGCAGCAGCAGCCGGAGACGGAGCACGCCTACCGCGGCACGGCGGCGCGCTCCGGGGTGACCGACGGACGGCAGTGGCGGGCCACGCACGAGGAGTTCTCCTACCTGCTCGCCGATCCCGCGCAGCGGGCGACGACGCTGCGCGTCACCTACCTGGCCGCCCCCGGCCGGGCCCAGGTGCTCGTGGACGGCGACGAGGTCGGGACGCTCGACAGCGGGGGCGCGGAGCACGAGATCCGGGACGTGGAGTTCCCGGTGCCCCGCGGCACGCACCGCGTGGCCGTCCGCGCGCTCGACGACGGGGGCGAGACGCCGCCCGTCCTCGAGCTGCTCCTGCTCGGCGAGGGCTGAACCGGCGCAGCGCCTCCCCGCGCCGGGGCGGCCCGGGCGATGTCGCGCGCCGCAGCGGCTGACATCGCTCTTGACATCAATGTGTATCGATAAAATACTGGGCGGCGGCAACCTCCCGGGCCCTGTCCGGCGAGGCGTCCCTCGTACCGCGATCACAGGAGATCCCCTTGACCGTCAACCGCCGACGTTCTCTGACCACCGCCCTCGTCTCCAGCCTGCAGGCACCCGCCGCGGGCGAGACCGCCCCTGGCAACGCTGCCGCCGCCACCGACGGGACCGGAGCGGCGCCGGTCAGCGGCGGCCCGGCCCGCGTCGTCGTCGACCTCGACCGCCCCGGCGACACGATCAGCCGGCACGTCTACGGCCATTTCGCCGAGCATCTGGGCCGCTGCATCTACGGCGGCTTCTACGTGGGCGAGGACTCCCAGATCCCGAACACGCGTGGCATCCGCGATGACGTGATCGAGGCGCTGCGTGCGCTGCAGATCCCGAACCTGCGCTGGCCCGGCGGCTGCTTCGCCGACGACTACCACTGGCGCGACGGCATCGGCCCGCGCGAGGAGCGGCCCCGCATGGTCAACTCGCACTGGGGCGACGTGGTCGAGGACAACTCCTTCGGCACCCATGAGTTCATGGACCTCGTGGAGCTGCTGGACACCGAGGCGTACGTCAACGGGAACGTCGGCTCCGGCACGGTCGTGGAGATGAGCGAGTGGATCGAGTACCTCACCCGCGCCGACGACTCGCCGATGGCGTCCCTGCGCCGGGCCAACGGCCGTGACGAGCCGTGGAAGGTGCCCTACTTCGGCATCGGCAACGAGGCCTGGGGCTGCGGCGGCAACATGAAGGCCGAGGACTATGTCGCTCTCGCGCGGCAGTACTCGACGTACGTGCGGGATCATGCGGGCAACCAGGTCACCCGCATCGCCGCCGGCGCCTCCGACGGCGACGTCCACTGGACCGAGACCCTCATGCGCACCTTCGGGCCGGGCCTCGCCGAGAGCCCCGAGGGCGCTGCCGGTCCGTTCCAGGCCATCTCCCTGCACTACTACACGATGACGGGCCCGTGGGAGGACAAGGGAAGCGCCACCGAGTTCTCCGAGGACGAGTGGTACACCGCCCTCTCCCGCGCCTCCCACATGGACGAGCTGCTGTCCCGCCACAGCACCGTCATGGACCGGTACGACCCGTACCGCAAGGTGGGCCTCGTGGTGGACGAGTGGGGCACCTGGTGGAACGTCGAGCCCGGCACCAACCCCGGCTTCCTGTACCAGCAGAACACCCTGCGCGACGCCCTCGTCGCCTCGCTCCACTTCGATGCGTTCCACCGCCATGCCGGGCGCGTGGCGATGGCGAACATCGCCCAGACCGTCAACGTGCTGCAGGCGATGATCCTCACCGATCCGGACTCCGGCGCGCTCGTGCTCACCCCCACGTATCACGTGTTCGCGATGAACGCGGGCCATCATGACGCCCGCGCCCTCCCCGCCCACGTGGTGCTGCCGGAGCAGCCCCAGGAGGTCGACGGCCGTCCGCTGCCGCTGCTGTCCGCGAGCGCCTCGACCGCGCAGGATTCCGCGCTCGTGTCGCTGTCCAACCTCGACGCCTCCGAGCCGCGCACCGTCGTGCTCGACCTGCGTGGACGCGAGGTCGAGGGGCACCGTGCGCAGGTGCTCACCGCTGAGGACACCGCCGCCCACAACACACCCGAGAACCCGGCCGCGGTCGCTCCGACGGAGCTGACCGCGGTGCGGCCGCATGAGCGGGGCCTCGAGGTGGAGCTGCCCGCGCACTCGTACGCGACCATCGCGCTCGACCTCGCCTGAGCGGCCGCGGGGGCGCTCCCGGGCCCGGTCTAGGATCGGCTCATGAGCGCCCCCGCACCGCCACCGCCGGTCACGGCCGAGGGCATGCTGCCCCGCGGCGACCAGCGGATCCACTGGGAGGAATCCGGCACCCCCGACGGGGTGCCCACCCTCTACCTGCACGGCGGGCCCGGCGGGCGGCTCACGCCCGGCTACCGCCGCAACTCGCCGGCCGGCAGTGCCCGGATCATCGGCCTCTCCCAGCGCGGCACCGGAAGGTCGGCTCCGTCGGCCGGTGCGCCGGGCCCGGTCGACCTCAGCGCGCAGACCACCGGCGATCTGGTCGCCGACCTCGAGGCCCTGCGCGTGCACCTCGGCATCGAGGCGTGGATCGTCCAGGGCGTCTCCTGGGGCAGCACCCTCGCCCTCGCCTACGCACAGGCCCATCCCGACCGGGCGCTCGGCCTGGTGCTGTTCGCCGTCACCACCACCTCGCGCCGAGAGGTCGAGTGGATCACCGAGGGTGTCGCTGCGCTGTACCCGGAGGCCTGGGACGCCTTCGCCGCTCTCGCCGAGGAGGTGGATGAGCACGCGCGCCGATTCGCGTGCCTGGTCACCCACTATTGGGCTCACGACGGCTTCGTCGCCGACTGGGCCGTGCCCTGGGGTGCCTCACCGGGCAGCGGCCTGCTGGGCGGGATGGCGCGGCTGTCAGGCCTCCCCGGCGTGCTCATCCACGGCCTTCGCGACGTCTCGGGCCCTGCGCTGACGGCCTGGGAGCTGCATCGCGCCTGGCCGGGCAGCGAGCTGATCGTCGTCGAGGAGGAGGGGCACGGCGGGCCGCGCATGGCCGAGCACTGGCGCGCCGCCGTGTCCCGATTGGTGGACGCCTCCCGCCCGGGTCCGCAGTAGCCTGTCGCCCATGCCCGACCCCGCTCCCACGCCTGATCCTGCATCCGCATCCGCATCCGCATCCGCATCCGAGGCCGCGCTCGCGAGCCCGCACAGCGCCGACGGCTCCGTGCTGCGCCACGCTGCGCTGGCCGACATCGACCCGCGCACCCTCTACCTGCTGGCGATGCTGCGGCAGGACGTGTTCACCCTCGAGCAGCACGCGACTGACGCGGATCTCGACGGGCGTGAGCTCGAGGCCGGCACCACGCTGCTCTGGCTCGAGGTGCCCGGGCCGCTCGCCGCGCGGGCCGGGCTCTCCGGCGAGCCCGTCGCGCAGCTGCGGATGCTGCCCGAGGACGACGGGACGGTGCGGATCGGTCGGGTCGCCGTGCGCGCCGATCACCGGCGCGCCGGGTACGGGCGGAGGCTCATGCAGGCCTCGCTCGACCATGTCACCGCGGGTCTTCCGGGCGCGGACGTGCACATCGACGCCCAGGCGCACCTCGAGAAGTGGTACGCCTCGATGGGCTTCGAGACCGTCAGCGGACTGTTCCTCGAGGCTGGCATCGAGCACGTCGCGATGGTGCGCCGCGCCCGGTCCTGACAGCAGCCCAGCGGGCTGGCCCGTGAGCGGCGGGGCTCAGCCGCGCGGGGCTTCGAGGAGCGCCACGATCTCCGCGCGCTCGAAGTACTGCGCCGTCTCGAGGGCGCTCGGGGTCCCCAGATGAGGATCCGCCCCGGCTTCCAGCAGCGCCGTCGCCACCTCGGTGAAGCCCTTGAACGCCGCGCCGGCCAGCGGGCTCTGACCACGGTCGTTGGCCAGGTCCGCGTCCGCGCCGCGGGCGGCGAGCTCGCGCACCAGCGCGGCGTGCCCGTGGTAGGCGGCGAGCATGAGGGGCGAGTTGCCGGCGCTGTCGCGCAGGTCCACGGGAGCGCCCTGGTCGATGAGCGGGAGCAGGGTGTCGCCATCGCCCTGGCGGGCGGCGTCGAGCAGGGTGTGGGCCAGGGCGAGCACGGCCTCGTCCTCGGCGTCGGCGGGCTGGGGCTGGGTGTCCTCGTTCACCGCTCCAGGGTACGTCGCCCGCCTCATCCCACGAGCAGCTGGGCCAGCAGCGGCCACACCAGCAGCAGCGCGCCGATCCCGGCGCCCAGCAGGTCCGCACGGTGCAGCGGGCTGGGCTCGGCCCAGCTGCGCTGATCCGCGCCGGCGAACCCGCGTGCGTCCATCGCCAGGGCCTGCTGCTCCGCGCCGCGCAGCGTGTCCACGAGCAGGGCGAGCGTGGCCCCGGCGAGCAGCCGCGGGGAGCGGGCGCTGCCGAGGCCGCGCCGGATGCGGGTCTGCGTGATCGTCTCCCACTGGCGGCCGAGGTGTCCGACCCGCACCAGCGCCACCACCGCGGCGACGACCGGTCGCGCGGGCAGCCGCAGCCGCTGCCCGAGCGCGTCGCCGAGCGCGGTGGCGTCCAGGCTGCCCAGCGCGAGCACCCCCGGGGCGACGAAGGCGATGATCCGCGCGGCCTCCTTCAGCCCCACCAGCCATGCCTCGTGGGACAGGGCCGGGGCGTCGCCGAGCAGGGCCGTGGTCCAGGCGAGCCCTGCGGCGGAGAGCAGGATCGGCACCAGGCGCAGCGCACCGCCGCGCAGGGTCCGCACCGCGAACGGTGCCAGGAGCACGGTGGGCAGCAGCGCCAGCAGCCCGCCCTGCCAGGTCTGCACGGCGAAGGAGCCGATCGCGGCGAGGATCCCGAGCAGGCACAGGGTCAGCGGGTTCAGGGCGTCGGCCGGGATCTTCCGCCGCGGCGGCGGGGGAGGGCCGCTCGGGTCGGGGGCGGGCAGCGCGAGGTGGTCGTCGGCGGCGGCGATCAGCTCCGGGTCGTGGGTCGCGACGAGGACAGCGGTGCCGCGGGCCGTCGCCTCGGCGAGCAGGGCGCGCACGGCCTCGCGCCGGTTCGCGTCGAGCCCGACGGTCGGCTCGTCGAGCACCAGCAGCTGCGGGGCCTGGGCGAGGGCGGCGGCGATCGCGAGGCGGCGCTGCTCGCCGCCGGAGAGGCGGTGCGGCTGTGCGTCGGCGAGAGGGGCGAGCCCCGCCCGCTCGAGCAGCTGCTCGGCGAGGGGAAGATCCTCCGCCCAGGGGGAGGCGGTGAGCTCCGCCCGCACGGTGGCGGCGACGAAGGAGTGCTCGGGGTTCTGGGGGACGGCGGCGATCCGGGCCGGCTCCGGCCGCACCGCTGTGCCGGTGGTGGGATCGGCGTCGCCGAGCAGCGTGCGCAGCACGGTGGTCTTGCCCGC
>DATGUQ010000258.1:0-40292 GCA_035301145.1 Brachybacterium sp.
CACCATCCTGCTGGACGCCGCCGGGGGTAAGGGGACCGGGAGCCTCGAATCGGTGGTCCCCGCCGGCCTCTCCGAGCCCGCCGCGCTCGCCGAGCTGCGCGCCCTCGCCGACCGCAACACGGTGCGCCGCTCGCTGATCGGTCTGGGATACCACGGCACCCACACCCCCGCGGTGATCCAGCGCAACGTGCTGGAGAACCCCGCCTGGTACACCGCCTACACCCCGTACCAGCCCGAGATCTCCCAGGGCCGGCTCGAGGCGCTGCTGACCTTCCAGACCATGATCTGCGACCTCACCGGGATGGACGTCTCCAACGCCTCCACCCTCGACGAGTCCACCTCCGCGGCCGAGGCGATGCTGCTCGCCCGCCGCGCCGTGAAGCGCAACGGCAACGTCTTCCTCGTCGACGCCGACATCCTCCCCGCCACCAAGGAGGTGCTGCAGGGGCGCGCCGACGGGCTGGGCATCGAGCTGCGCGAGGTCGACTTCGCCGTCGACGGCGCCCCCGAGGGCGAATACTTCGGCGCGCTGATCCAGTACCCGGGCGCCTCCGGGAGGGTCTGGGACCCGCGCGAGGTCATCGCGGAGATCAGGTCCACCAAGGCCCTCGCGGTCGTCTCGGCGGACCTGCTGGCCCTGACCATGCTCGCCTCGCCCGGCTCGCTCGGCGCGGATGTCACCGTCGGCAGCTCGCAGCGCTTCGGCATCCCGCTCGGCTTCGGCGGGCCGCATGCCGGCTTCGTCGCAGTGCGCAAGGGCCTCGAACGTCAGCTGCCCGGCCGCCTCGTGGGCGTGTCCAAGGACGTCGACGGCAACCCCGCCTACCGGCTGTCGCTGCAGACCCGCGAGCAGCACATCCGGCGCGAGAAGGCCACCAGCGCGATCACCACCGCCCAGGTGCTGCTGGCGGTGATGGCCGCGATGTACGCCGTCTACCACGGGCCCGAGGGGCTCACCCGGATCGGCCGCACCGTCGCCGATCGCACCGCCTCCCTCGCCGACCTGCTGCGCCGCAGCGGCTTCGAGCTGGTCGGCGAGAGCTTCTTCGACACCCTCGAGGTGCGGACCACCGGCACGGCGGGCGCGGTGGCGGACTCCCTGGAGGACGCCGGGTTCCTCGTGCACACCATCGGCGACGACCTGGTGCACCTCTCGCTCGACGAGACCGTCACCGTCGCAGACCTCGAGAAGATCGCCGCCGCCTTCGCCCCGCACGCCCCGAACCCCGGCCAGGAGCTGGCCGAGGTCGCCTCCGGCAGCGGCTGGGGCGCGCTCGTGCGCGAGGACCCCTTCCTCCAGCACCCGGTGTTCTCCTCCTTCCGCTCCGAGACCGCGATGATGCGCTACCTGCGCCGCCTCGCCGACCGGGACTTCGCCCTGGACCGCGGGATGATCCCGCTGGGCTCGTGCACCATGAAGCTCAACGCCGCCACCGAGATGGCCGGCATCACGTGGGCGGAGTTCAACGCCGTCCACCCCTTCGCGCCGCGCGAGGACGTCACCGGCTACCTCGAGATGATCGCCCAGCTGGAGACCTGGCTGGCGGACCTCACCGGGTACGACACCGTCTCCCTGCAGCCCAACGCCGGTTCCCAGGGCGAGTTCGCCGGCCTGCTCGCGATCCGCGCGTACCACGCCGCCCGCGGCGAGAGCGGACGGGAGGTGTGCCTCGTGCCCAGCTCGGCGCATGGCACCAACGCGGCCTCGGCCGTGATCGCCGGGCTGCGCGTGGTGGTGGTCGCCTCCGACGACCGCGGCAACATCGACCTCGAGGACCTGAAGCAGAAGATCAAGGAGCACGGCGACGAGCTCGCCGCGATCATGATCACCTACCCCTCCACGCACGGCGTGTACGAGGAGGAGGTGCGCACCGTCTGTGAGCTGGTCCACGACGCCGGCGGCCAGGTGTACGTCGACGGGGCGAACCTCAACGCGCTGCTGCAGGTGGCCCGCCCCGGCGAGTTCGGCGGCGACGTCTCCCACCTGAACCTGCACAAGACGTTCTGCATCCCGCACGGCGGCGGCGGCCCGGGCGTCGGCCCCGTGGCGGCGAAGGCGCACCTGGCGCCGTTCCTGCCCGGACATCCGAGGATCCAGAAGGCGGAGCACCCGGTGACCGGCCAGGGCGAGCGCGCCCACGGCGGCCCGCCGGTGTCGCAGGCACCCTACGGCTCCGCGTCCATCCTGCCGATCACCTGGACCTACATCCGGCTGATGGGGCCGGAGGGACTGCGTCACGCGACCGGCTCCGCCGTGCTGGCCGCGAACTACATGGCCCGTCGGCTCTCGGAGTCCTTCGAGATCCTCTACACGGGGGAGAACGACCTGGTCGCCCACGAGTGCATCGTGGACCTGCGTCCCTTCACCGACCGCACCGGGATCACCGTGGACGACGTCGCCAAGCGGCTGATCGACTACGGCTTCCACGCCCCGACCATGTCGTTCCCGGTGGCCGGCACCCTGATGGTGGAGCCGACGGAGTCCGAGGACCTCGCCGAGATCGACCGCTTCGTGGACGCGATGCTGATGATCGCGAAGGAGGCGGAGGAGGTCGTGGCCGGCACCTGGCCCGCGGACGACAACCCGCTGGTGGGCGCCCCGCACACCGCCGCCTCGATCGCCACGGGGGAGTGGACCCACCCCTACTCGCGCGAGGTCGCCGTCTACCCCGGCAGCTGGACGGCGCTCGAGGACGACTCCGTGCACGACAGCGCCCAGATGCGGATCCAGTCGAAGTACTGGCCCCCGGTACGCCGCGTCGAGCAGGCCTTCGGCGACCGCAACCTGGTGCCCACCTGGCCGCGCGACTGACGGCAGCTCCGTGTGAACAGCTGTGACGCCCCGGTTTCCGACCGGGGCGTCACAGCTCGTACTCTCGGGGCATGACCGAGATCCTCACTACCCACGCCGGGTCGCTCCCGCGCACGCCCGAACTGATCGCCGCCAACGCCGCCCGCCCGGTCGGCGAGGACGGCCTGACGCCTGCCCCCGACGACGAGTTCCGCGAGGTGCTGCGCACCGCGGTGGTCGACGTCGTCGCCAAGCAGCGCGAGATCGGCATCTCGCTGCCGAACGACGGCGAGTACGGGCACCTGATGGGCTCGGCCGTGAACTACGGCGCCTGGTGGTCGTACATCTTCGACCGCGTCAGCGGCCTCGAGCTCACCGGTGCCGACCACTTCTCGACCGAGCCGGTGCGCTCCGCCCCCGGCGACGTGCGCCTGACCACCTTCCCGGGCCGCCGCGACTGGACCCTCTTCGCCGAGGCCTACCAGGACCCCACCTCCGGGATCACCGTGGGCAGCCAGCCCACCTTCCCCGCCGCGACCGGGCCGGTGGCCTATTCGGAGGTCGGGCGCGCCCTGATCGCCCAGGACATCGCCAACGCGCAGGCGGCCTTCGACGCCGCAGGCTACGAGGGCGGCTTCCTCAACTCCCTCTCTCCCGGCTCCGGCAGCCGCATCGTCGACGACCACTACGGCGACGTCGACGCCTTCCTCGACGCCTGGGTCGAGGTGATGCGCCCCGAGTACGAGGCCATCGCCGCAGCCGGCCTCACCGTGCAGGTCGACGACCCCTCGATCGCCGAGAACTGGGACCAGATCAACCCCGAGCCCAGCGTCGAGGACTACCTCGCCTTCACCCGCAAGCGCGTCGACGCCGTCAACCGCGCCCTGGTGAACGTGCCCACGGAGCAGACCCGCTTCCACCTGTGCTGGGGCTCCTGGCACGGCCCGCACACCACGGACATCGAGTTCCGCCACCTCGCGCCGCTGCTGCTGGAGATCGACGCGCGGTACTACTCCTTCGAGGCCGCGAACGTGCGCCACGAGCACGAGTGGACCGTGTGGCAGGACCTCGCCCTGCCCGAGGACAAGGTGCTGGTGCCCGGCATCGTCTCCCACGCCACCAACGTCGTCGAGCACCCCGAGCTGGTCGCCCAGCGCCTGCTGCGCTTCGCGCAGCTGGTGGGTCCGGAGCGCGTGATCGGCTCGACCGACTGCGGTCTCGGCGGGCGTGTCCACCCGCAGATCGCCTGGGCGAAGCTGGAGTCGCTGGTGCAGGGGGCGCAGCTCGCCTCGCAGCGCCTCTGACGCACGCCGGTCGCGGCGAAGTGTTCACCTGGTGGTCACACGGACGTGGTCCGGAGGACCATCGCGCGGAGCATCATCGGGAGCGTGAGGATTCTCTTCGTGACCGAATCGTTCCTTCCGCACATGAACGGCGTGACGGGCTCCGTGCTCCGCGTCGCCGACCACTTCGCCGCCACCGGCGACGATCTCGGCATCATCGCCCCCGCCCGGGCCGGCGCCGATGATCACCTGCGCACCTCGTGCGGGCGGCGGGTGCCGGTGCACCGCGTCGCCTCCGCGCCGATGCCCGGCTACACCGCGGTGCGCATCGCCACCACCAGCGCCTCGGCGCTGCGCCGGCGCATCGACGAGTTCCGCCCCGATGTCGTCCACCTCGCCTCGCCGATGATCCTCGGCGGCCGCGCCGCGGTCGCGGCGCAGCGGGCCGACGTGCCCACGGTGGCCGTCTACCAGACCGACGTCCCCGGATACACGGCGCGCTACGGCATGCCGTTCCTGGAGAGCGTCACCTGGCAGCTGCTGCGCGACGTGCACAACCGGGCGACCGTGAACCTCGCCCCCTCCAACGCGACCCGCGATCAGATGCTCGCCCGCGGCATCGAGCGGGTCCAGCTGTGGAGGCGCGGGGTGGACACCTCGCTGTTCTCCCCGTCGCTGCGCAGCGAGACGCTGCGCGCCGCCTACGCGCGACCCGAGGAGAAGCTGGTCGCCTACATGGGGCGCCTCGCCCCCGAGAAGCAGGTCGAGGATCTGAAGATCATCCACGACATGCCCGGGGTGCGCCTGTTGATCGTCGGCGACGGTCCCGAGAAGGAGGCGCTGCGGCGCCTGATGCCCCGGGCGCACTTCGTCGGGTTCCGCACCGGCACCGACCTCGCGGCCCACGTCGCCAGCGCCGACCTGTTCATCCACCCCGGCGAGCTGGAGACCTTCGGTCAGACGCTCCAGGAGGCCATGGCCTCCGGCCTGCCCGTGATCGCTCCGCGGCGCGGGGGACCGGTCGACCTGGTCTCCCCCAGCCGCACCGGCTGGCTCTACACGCCCGGCATGCTCGACGAGCTGCGGGACCGCGCGACCGATCTGCTGTTCGACGACGCGAAGCGCCGGGCCTTCGGCCGCGCCGCCGAGGACTCGGTGCGCAAGCGCACCTGGCCGGTGCTGGCCGAGCAGCTGCGGGGCTGCTACCTGCAGGCGATCGAACAGCACGGGCGGGTGGACGCGCTGCTCTGACCCGCCGCCGGGTGCTGCGCGCGACGCCGTCGTGCAGCGCCGTCACATTCCGCCACACAGCTCGCCCGCCGCACCGTGTCCGGGGTGGACTGGGTCCAGTCGTCGACCGACGGCCCGGCACATCGCCCCACTGCGGAAAGGACAACATCATGGCGCAGCGCACTCGTCGCCCGCTCATCGGCGTGACCGCGGGGACCCGCACCATGATGTCCGGCGCCTGGGCCGGTCATGACGCCGTGGCCGTCAACGAGCACTACGTGCGCGCGCTGCGCGAGGCCGGTGCACGGCCCGTCATCATCGCTCCGCAGGACGAGTGGAGCGACGAGGAGGTCGCCGAGCTGGACGGTCTCGTCCTCACCGGCGGCACCGATCTGGACCCGGCCGCCTGGGGCGAGGACGCCCTGGACACCGACATGACCCCGGATCCGGAACGGGACGCGTTCGAGACCGCGCTGTACCGCACGGCACGGGAGAACGGCGTGCCCGTCCTGGGCATCTGCCGGGGTCTGCAGATCATCGTCATCGCCGAGGGCGGTGCGCTGCACCGCCACCTGCCCGCCGATCTCCCGCAGCACCCCGTCACCGGTCTGCGGCCCACCACGGTCCAGGCCGAGGTCGACGCCGCCAGCGACCTCGCGCTCGCCGTCGGCACCAGCGCCGAGGTCACCGCCTTCCACCACCAGGGCGTGCGCGCCGTGAGCGGGGACCTGCGGATCGTGGCCCGCCACGCCAGCGGCCTCCCGCTCGCGGTCGAGGCCGACACCGGATCGAACGTCCTGGGTGTCCAGTGGCACCCGGAGATCGACGGGGAGCGCGGCGCAGCCCTGTTCGAGAGCCTGCTCACCGCCATCCGGCACCGTGAGGTGTCCGCTCCCGCGGCCTCCCTGGTCTAAGATGGGGACGGTCGACCGCACCCGCCGTGCGGCACCGAGCGAACCGGCATCGGAAGAAGAGGGATCATGAGCAATCAGCACGTCACGGAGACGCCCCGCGCACAGGTGCACGAGGACGAGAACGTGACCTCGAAGGGCAACAGCCTCGGCCTCTCGATCGTGCTGTTCGCCGTGCTGTTCGGTCTCTTCGTGGGCGGGCTGTACGTGATGAGCCTGATCTCGATGGACGACCCCTCCGTGCTCTCCTTCTGCGGCGGGCTGACCATGTGCCTGGTCGCGCTGTACGCGACCTTCGATCTGGTGCCGCGCTTCCTGAACAAGTGACCCCTGGACCCTCCACGTACCCGGCGCCCCACGGACGCCGGGTACGTGCATGTCAGGGCACGGCTGACCGGGCCAGGCTGACCGGGCCAGGCTGACCCGGCACGGGGGACCGGGCGCGGGGGACCGGGCACGGGGGGGCCGGGCGCCGTACGGCCGCGCCGCCCCGACCGGCACCGCGCTCCTGCCGTGCCGTCCCCGCTCGGCGGCCTGCTGCGTCGTCGCCGCTCAGCTCCCTGCCGCGCCGTCCCCGCTCAGCGGCGACGCGCCGATCCATTCCCCCTTCTACGGTCGCGGATGAACGGAATCGGGGGAATGGGCGGGGTTCCCGACGTGTCGGGACGAGCCCCGTGGCACCGACGGCCGCCTGGTCCCCGACGGGGCCCCTCGCACGCGGCCCGCCGCACGGACGGCGGCGTCCGATGGTCCACAATGGTGCACCGTGAACGCTCACGAGCCCGCCGATCCCGCCGATCCCGCCGATCCTGCCGGCCCCTCGGGCCCTGCACGCCCCGTCGCTCCCGCCCGACCTGCGGTCGCGCCCGATGCGCGCCGTGCCCGGTGGGCGGTCTCGCTGCTGTTCTTCCTCAACGGAGCGTCCTTCAGCGCGATCATGCCGCGCTACCCCGAGCTCGTCGAGTCGATCGGGCTGAGCAACACCGCATTCGGCCTCGCCATCGGGCTGGGCCCGATCGGCGGGCTGCTCTCGGGCCTGTTCGCCGCCCGTCTGATGGGCGCTTTCGGATCCGCCCGCGTCGCCGTGCTCGCCCAGATCCTCGCCTCGACCTCGCATCTGCTGGTCTACGTCGCCGGGAGCTGGCTGTGGCTGGCGCTCTCCCTGGGCCTGGCCACGGCCGCCGATGCGATCACCGACATCTCGATGAACCGGCACGGGATGCGGGTGGAGCGCCGGTACCGCCGCTCGATCATGAACAGCTACCACGGCTGGTGGTCCCTGGGCGCGGTCACCGGCGGCCTGCTCGGTGCGGCCGCCGCCCAGCTCGCAGTGCCGCTGTGGGCCCAGGGGATCGCCGGCCTGCTGGGCTTCGGCGCTCTGGCCGCCGGCTCGCTGCGCTTCCTGCTGCCGGGCCACGACGCCACCGAGCGCACCCCCGAGGTCTCGGGCCCGTCGGCCGGCTCCGCCGCAGAGGTGCCCGGGGACGCCTCCGCCCGCGGACTGCGCATCGCCGGGATGGGGCTGCGGGCCCTGGGACTGATCAGCGCCCTGGGGATGGTGCTGGTGTTCGCGGGCTCCACCGAGGACGCCGGCAGCACCTGGGGCGCCCTGTTCATGCAGGAGACCTTCGCCGCCGCTCCCTTCCTGGCCGGGATGGCCTTCGTCGCCCTGCAGGGGGCGCAGACCATCGGACGCTTCACCGGGGACGCCGCCGTGGACCGTCTGGGGGACCGAGCCACGGCCCGTCTGGGCGCCGTGGTCGGGATGAGCGGGATGAGCCTCGCCCTGCTGCTGCCGTCCCCGGCGACGGCACTGCTCGGCTTCGCCGCCGCGGGCTGGGGCGTGGCCACCCTCTTCCCGGCCGCCTTCCGGGCCGCCGACGACCTCCCGGGCGTGCCCTCCGGGGTGGGCATCACGGTGGTGGGCTGGTTCGCGCGCCTGGGATTCTTCCTCACGCCGCCGTTGGTCGGCGCCCTCGCCGACGCGCTCACGCTGCGCTACGCGCTGTGGATGGTCCCGGCCTACGCCGTGGGCATCCTGCTCTTCTCCGGGGTGCTCAGCACCCACCGGCGCCGCACCGCGGCCTGACTCCGACCGGCCGGAGCGCCGGGCTGCGAGGCGAGGACTCAGAAGCGGTCGATGTCCCCGGCGCCCTCGCGGGCGATCACCAGCTCGTCCCCGGCGAGGTCGATGACGGTGGTCGGCTCGGTGCCCACCTCCCCGGAATCGATGATCGCCTCGACCTGCTCTCCCAGCAGGTCCTGGACCACCCATCCCTCGGTGGGCGGATCCTCCTGCTCCGGCAGCAGCAACGTGGAGGAGACGATCGGCTCGCCGAGCGCTTCGACCAGGGCATGCGCCACCCGGTGGTCGGGGATCCGCACCCCGACGGTGTGCTTCTTGGGGTGCGCCATCTTCCGGGGCACCTCGCGGGTGGCCGGCAGGATGAAGGTGTAGGGGCCGGGCGTTGCGCTCTTGACCAGACGGAACGTGGGGTTGGAGACCAGCACGAACTGGCCCAGCTGGGAGAAGCCCGCGCACACCAGCGTGAAGTGGTGGTCCTTGCCGACCTGGCGGATGCGACGGATGCGCTCGAGCCCCGCGCTGTTGCCGAGGGTGCAGCCCAGCGCATAGCAGGAGTCCGTGGGGTAGGCGATCAGACCGCCGTCCTCCAGCACCGCGACCGCCTGCTGGATCAGACGCGGCTGCGGATCCTCCGGGTGGATGTCGAGATACTTCGCCGAGCGACGTGATCTGGCCATACCCGATGGTACGCCGCGCACCCGGAGCGCGTCGACGTGCCGCGGGGTCAGGCGACGACCACGAACTCCCGTCCGATCCACTTGGTGCGGCGCAGCCGGAGGACGGCGCTGACCGGGAGCGGGCCCTTGATGTGGGGATAGCCGCGTCCCTTGCCGTCCACATCGGCCTCGATGTCCACCGCGATGCCGGCCGCCTCGACGCGGCCCACGTCGATCTCGAGGATCACCAGATCCGCAGGACGGTCGGGATATATCCGCTTGGCGACCTTCGAGACCTGCTCGGGCCAGGAGGCGTGGATGAACCCCTCCTGGGCGAGGTCCCGGTCCCGGGTCGCGCGGGTGTACGAGCCCGACCGGACCGCCGCCTCCCAGGCGGAGAGTTCGGTGATGTGCCAGATCAGGGGCGCGGGCATGACCGGCAGTGTACCGTGACCGGCATGGATGAGACCTCCGCCGACCCGGGCGCGGTGCGCCTGGTCCACAATGCCGATCGCGATCGCTACGAGGCGCTGGACGGGGCCGACGTGGTCGCCGTCCTCGCCCACGAGGACGAGGACCCGCCCGTCGGCGACCGCGGTGCCCGGGTGCGGGATCTGCGCTCGACCGTGGTGGCGCCCGAGCGCTCCGGGGCCGGCATCGGCTCGGCCGTGGTGCGCTTCGCCCTCGACGACATCCGCGCACTGGGGATGCAGGTGCGCCCCACCTGCTGGTTCGTGCGGGGATGGATCGAGCGCCACCCCGAGTACGCGGATCTGCTGGAGACCACCGGCGAGCAGTCCGACGGACAGACCGACGACCAGACCGACGAGGAGGGACGATGACCTACCGGATCCTGACCATCTGCACCGGCAACATCTGCCGGTCCCCGATGGTCGAGTACGCCGTGCGCGAGGCGCTCGAGCAGGCGGGCCTCGGCGATCGCGTAGAGGTCGCCTCGGCGGGCACCTCCGGCTGGGAGGTGGGCAACCCGATCGATCCGCGCGCCGGCGCGCTGCTGAGCCGCCACGGCCTGAGCACGGACGCGCACCGGGCGCGGCAGATGGACGACGCCGAGCTGCAGGCAGCCGATCTCGTGCTCACCCTCGACCACGACCACGTCGCCCCCGTGCGCCGGGCGCTCGGCCCGGACCGGGCCGAGCAGACGGTGCGGATGGTGCGCGACTTCGCCCCGCACGCCGTCGAGGACACCGGCATCCGTGACCCCTGGTACGGCGACGAGAGCGGCTTCGAGACCGCCTGGGAGCAGATCGACGAGGCCCTCCCGGGGATCGTCGACCATGTGCGCGCAGCGGTCGAGGAGTCCGCGGGGGAGCGCCGATGAGCGATCGGCACGAGTCGGAGCGAGGAGCCCTCGAGACCGCCGCCGCGCTGCGCGGCGGGGAGCTCGACGTCGAGGAGCTCGCCGAGCGCACGCTCGTCGCGGCGCGGACCACCGGGGCGGAGGTGGGAGCATTCGCTCATCTGCTCGAGGACCTCACCCGTGAGCAGGCCGGCACCGCGGCCACGCAGCTGGCGGAGTCCCGCCGCGCCGGCTCCCTCACGGAGCTCGCCGACCGCTCGCCCCTGCTCGGGGTGCCGCTGCCGGTCAAGGACCTCACGCAGATCGCCGGTGCCCCCTTCGAGGCCGGCAGCACGACGCTCGCCGGGAACATCGCGACGGTGACCGACGGGGTCGCCCAGAACATCCTCGACGGCGGCACCCTCACGGTCGGGAAGACCTCGACGCCCGAGTTCGGGCTGCCCTGCTACACCGAACCGGCCACCGGCGCCCCCGCCCGCACTCCTTGGGACCTCCGCCGCACCGCCGGGGGCTCCAGCGGCGGGGCGGCCGCCGCGGTCGCGGCCGGGGTGGTCCCGCTCGCCCACGGCTCCGACGGCGGCGGCTCGGTGCGCATCCCCGCGGCCTGCTGCGGGATCCTCGGCCTCAAGCCCTCCCGCGGGGTGATCTCCCCGGGCCCGTACGGGAGCGAAGGGATGGGACTGGTCACCGACGGGATCCTCGCCAGGAGCGTGCGGGACGCGGCCGCCGGCCTCGATCTGCTCGCCGGGCCGCGGACCGGCGACTTCGTCCCGCCGGCCCCCGCGCCGGAGTCCTATCTCGCCCACCTCGACGGCGCTGCCGCGGGCGGCCGTGCGTTGCGGATCGGGGTGCTGCGCGAACCGCTCGCCGCGGAGACCGCTGTGGACCCCGCCGCGGAGCGCGGCCTCGACCGCGCGGTGGAGGTGCTGCGAGGCCTCGGCCACGAGCTGACGGGCATCCCGGCGCCGTTCACTCCTGAGGACTGGCTGGCGTTCATGCCGCTGTGGACGGTCGGCGCGGCGAGTATCCCGCTGAGCGCGCAGCAGGAGGGCGAGGTCCTCGAGCTCACCCGCTGGCTGCGGGAGCGCGGCCGCGGCTGCAGCGGCGTCGACCTCGCGCAGGCGTTCACCGGCGTGCAGATGCTGACCCGGCGCACCCTCGAGGCCTTCGCCCCCTTCGACCTCGTGATCACTCCGGCGCTGGCCGGCCCGCCGGCCCGCCCCGAGCAGCTGCAGCTCGCCGACGGCGGGGACGACTTCGATGCCCAGTGCGCCTTCACGCCGTGGACCAGCACCTGGAACATGCTCGGTGCGGCCGCGATCTCGGTGCCCCTGCACCGCGAGGAGGTCGACGGCACCGAGCTGCCTTTCGGCGTGCAGCTCGGCGCGACCCGGCACGGCGACGACGCGCTGCTGCTGTCCGTCGCCGCCCAGCTGGAGGCGCATGACCCGTGGCCGCTGGTGCGCACGCCTCACGCCGCATGAGCACCCCCGCAGGCGCCGACGGGTCGCAGACGGTGCGGCTGGACGTCTGGCTGTGGAGCGCGCGGCTGATGCCCACCCGCTCCGCGGCGACCGCCGCATGCCGCGGCGGGCACGTGCGCCGCAACGGCGAGCCCGCCAAGGCGGCGCAGAAGATCGTGGTGGGGGACGAGCTGCGGGTGCGCGGCCGCGGCCGTGAGCGCGTCGTGGTGGTCACCCGGATCCTCACCGCCCGGGTGGGCGCTCCGATCGCGCGCACCGCCTACGAGGACCACAGCCCCGAGCCGCCGCCCCAGCTGGCCGCGGCGCCCCCGCGACGGGAGCGCGGGACCGGCCGGCCCACCAAGCGCGAGCGGCGGCAGCTGGACCGGCTGCGCGGGAGGGACTCCGCGCTCGGGACGGATCCCGACCGCAGCCGCTGACCGCGCGCTCGGCCCCCGGCAGCACTCAGCGTGCGTGCAGCAGCATCTCCTGACGGTTCGCGCTGAGGCGCTGCAGGAGATGCCGTTCGACCGATACGACTCTCGGAACGGCTCCGTCGGCGAGCAGCCGCTGACGGATCGAGGCGAGGTCGGCGCTCTCCCTGATGAACCGCTTCATGACGGCCTTCGCGCCGATCTGCCGTGCCCAGCGCTTGCCCTCGTGCCGGCCCTTCCAGGTGGCGAGCATGTCCACCTCCTCATGGGTGAGCCAGCCGTGGTTGGCGTAGTCGCCCAGACGGATCCGGGTCAGCCGCGACTCGTCCCAGATCAGCACACCGATCAGGATCAGCCACAGCACCACCAGGATCGCCTGCCCGCCGTACATCAGGAGCACCGGCAGCCCCAGCACCACGGAGAAGTTCCACCCGAAGTGCATCAGCATCCCGGGGATCAAGGCGGGGAGGAAGACCACGAACCCCATGGCGGTGCCCCACTTGCGGACCACGAAGCCGACGATGATGCCCGTGGCCGAGGTGTACAGCGCATGGCCGAACAGTCCGAACAGGCCGCGCTGGACGACCAGCTCGAGCATCTCCAGCGCCCCCTCGGCCTCCAGCTGTCGCGAGTAGTAGATGATGTTCTCGGTGAAGGCGAAGCCGCCGCCGAGCAGCGACCCGTAGATCAGCCCGTCCAGCGGCCCGTTGAAGTACCGCCGTGCCAGCACCAGCAGGAGCAGCAGTCCGAGCCCCTTGGCGCCCTCCTCGACCACCGGCGCGCTGATCACCACCGAGACGAGCTGCGCCAGCTCCCCCGATCCGGTCACGGCGTAGGCCAGCTCCGCGTTGAACGTGTTGATGAAGTAGCTGGCGATCGCGGCGATCGCCGCACCCCAGAAGACGGCGATCAGCAGCAGCGGCAGCGGCTGGGGATCCCACAGATCGGCCAGCACCATGATCCCCGCGATGACGAACAGGGAGGGGACGGCGCAGAACGCGGCGATCGGCCACCATGCCGGGCTCGCGCTGGACTCGATCACGAACATGAGGAAGAAGAATCCCAGGACGAGGACCAGGCTGATCCCGAGGGCGACGGCGGCCAGCCACACTACGATGCTGACGGTGGGCCTCGAGGCAGCGACCTGCGAGACCTCCTGGACCCGACGCGTCTGGGTCGCCCAGGCGGACTGCGGCTGAGCGCGGTCCGGGCGCTGGATCTGCGCCGGGGCGAAACGGGCGGCGGTCAGGCCCGAGGCGGGCCGCACCGAGGTGTCGTACGCGCGAGGGTTGCCGTAGTCGACGTACCGCGGCGGGGGCTGGGAGGAGGGCGCGCTGGCGGGGGCACCGGGGCGGGGGCGGCCGTTCGGCATGAACTGGCCGTACTGCGGCGGCGGGGGCTGGGACATGAGAGCCTCGGTTTTCGTCAGCAGTGAGGAGGGGTCGGGGCAGGCACGGGGTCGTGGCCGGTTCCCCTCGGGCGACGACACGCGATGCCGCTGTCATGCTACAGGCGGGCGCTCCGCTCGACGGCGCCCTGTGGACACCCGGATCCCTGTCCATACAGGCTGGGGGAGGGGCGCCGCCGAAGGTCCCGCGCCGATCAGAGGTTGAGCGGAATAGACTCAACTTGGTTGACGTTGCTCTGGTCAGACGTCGTGGCACCCCGGACCGCGACCCGGAGGACCCAGGAGAGGAGTCCCGTGGAGTTCCAGTTCACCACCCGTTCACAGGAAGCGGTCACCGCTGCCGCGGAGAAGGCCGTCGAGCTCGGCAACCCGCAGATCAGCTCGATGCACCTGCTCTGGGCGCTGGCCGGCCAGGCGGACGGCATCGGCCGGGCCGTCCTCGCGGCGGTCGGGGCCGATCCCGCTGACGTGGTCCGCCGCAGCGCCGAGGCGATCGACGGCCTGCCGCGAGCCAGCGGCGGCTCGTCCCCGACCTTCGTCGGCACGGGCTTCGACGCGCTCGAGGCGGCTCGCCGCGAGGCGGACACCGCCCACCGCACCTACCTGTCCACCGAGCACCTGATGATCGGCATCGCGCTCGGCAAGGACGCGGCCGCCCGGCTGCTCACCGCCGTCGGAGCCACCCCGAGGGCCCTCCGCGATGCCGTCCAGGAACTGACCACAGGAGATGACCAGATGACCCAGATGGATTCCCAGAACCCCGAGAGCTCCTTCCAGAGCCTCGAGAAGTTCGGCGTCGACCTCACCGAGCTGGCCCGCGAGGGCCGGCTCGATCCGGTGATCGGCCGCGACGGCGAGATCCGCCGCGTGGTGCAGGTGCTCTCGCGCCGCACCAAGAACAACCCCGTGCTGATCGGTGAGCCGGGCGTCGGCAAGACCGCCGTGGTGGAGGGACTGGCCCAGCGGATCGTCGCCGGGGACGTCCCCGACTCGCTGCGCGACAAGCGCCTGGTCGCCCTGGACCTGTCCTCGATGGTCGCCGGCTCGAAGTACCGCGGCGAGTTCGAGGAGCGCATGAAAGCGGTCCTCGACGAGATCCGCACCAGCAACGGCCAGATCATCACCTTCATCGACGAGCTGCACACCATGGTCGGCGCCGGCGGCTCCGGGGACGGCTCGATGGACGCCGGCAACATGCTCAAGCCCATGCTGGCCCGCGGCGAGCTGCGGATGGTCGGCGCGACCACGCTGGACGAGTACCGCGAGAACATCGAGAAGGACCCGGCGCTCGAGCGCCGCTTCCAGCAGGTGCTGGTCGGCGAGCCCAGCGTCGAGGACACCGTGACCATCCTGCGCGGGCTCAAGGACAAGTACGAGGCCCATCACAAGGTCACCATCACCGACGCCGCCCTGGTGGCGGCCGCGGCGCTGTCCTCGCGCTACATCTCCGGTCGTCAGCTGCCGGACAAGGCGATCGACCTGGTCGACGAGGCGGCGTCCCGCCAGCGCATGGAGCTGGACTCCTCGCCCGAGCAGCTGGACATCCTGCGCCGCCAGGTGGACCGGCTGAAGATGGAGGAGCTCGCGCTCGCGGGCAGCGAGGACCCGGGCAGCCTCGCCCAGCTGGACTCGGTGCGCTCGCAGCTGGCGGAGCGGACCGAGCAGATGGACGAGCTCGCGGCCCGCTGGGAGCGGGAGAAGGCCGGGCTGAACCTGGTCGGCGATCTCAAGGCTCAGCTCGAGCAGCTGCGCATGCAGGCCGATCGCGCCCAGCGCGACGGCGACCTGACCGCCGCCTCGAAGATCCTCTACGGCGACATCCCGGCGCTCAAGCAGCAGCTGCGCGACGCCGAGGAGCAGGAGTCCGACGACGCCAGCGCCCAGCGCCCGATGGTCGCCGACCACGTCGGCCCGGACGACATCGCCGAGGTGGTCGAGGCCTGGACGGGCATCCCCTCGGGCCGGCTGCTGCAGGGGGAGACCGAGAAGCTCCTGGAGATGGAGGAGATCATCGGTCGGCGGCTGATCGGACAGCAGCGGGCGGTCGCCGAGGTCTCCGACGCCGTGCGCCGCGCGCGGGCGGGGATCTCCGATCCGCACCGCCCCACGGGCTCGTTCCTGTTCCTCGGGCCGACGGGCGTGGGCAAGACCGAGCTCGCCAAGGCGCTGGCGGAGTTCCTCTTCGACGACGAGCGCGCGATGATCCGCATCGACATGTCCGAGTACGGCGAGAAGCACACAGTCTCCCGGCTGGTCGGTGCGCCCCCGGGGTACGTCGGGTACGACCAGGGCGGTCAGCTCACCGAGGCCGTGCGGCGCCGTCCCTACTCGGTGGTGCTGCTCGACGAGATCGAGAAGGCGCACCAGGACGTGTTCGACGTGCTGCTGCAGGTGCTCGACGACGGGCGCCTCACCGACGGCCAGGGACGGACCGTGGACTTCCGCTCCACGATCCTCATCCTCACCTCGAACCTCGGCGCCGTCGCGCTGCAGGACCAGACGCTCGCCGAGAAGGAGAAGCACGATCGGGTGATGCAGGTGGTGCGCGCCTCCTTCAAGCCCGAGTTCCTCAACCGTCTCGACGGCATCGTCATGTTCGAGGCGCTCGACCGCGAGCAGCTCAGCAGCATCGTCGCACTCCAGGTCGAGGAGGTCGCCGACCGCCTGCGCGAGCGGCGCATCACCCTGGACGTGGACGAGTCCGCGACCCGCTGGCTCGCCGCGGAGGGCTTCGACCCGCTGTACGGGGCGCGTCCCCTCAAGCGCCTGGTGCAGAAGGAGATCGGCGACGGTCTCGCCCGGCTGATCCTGCGCGGCGAGGTGCAGGACGGGCAGCGAGTCCTGGTGCGGGCTGCGGCCGACGGCCTCGAGCTCGAGGTGGATCCCCGGGACGAGCGGACCGACGGCGACGTCGGCCCGGACTCCCCGGCACCGGGGAGCGCCGACGCCGGCGCGTGAGCGCGGGCCGGTCGTGGGGCGCATCCGGTGCCCCCGACCGGTCCCTCAGCCCTGCGGATCCCAGGGCATCGGGACGTACCTGCGGCGCAGGTCGTAGTAGAACTCGGGATCGGTCAGCTGCTCCTGACCCCGCTCCCAGCTCTCTCCGTGCCCCCGGATCGTCTCCTCGGCGTCACGGAGGAGCTGCGCCCCCTCCGGGGTGATCGGCTCGGCCATGTCCGCACCGGTCCCGATGATGTCGGAGACGGCGTCCGCGGCGGCGGGGACGGGGGAGGCCGTCAGGAGATCGGCACCGATGTCGATGTTCCGGTACAGCCCGCGCTCGCCGGCTCGGATGATGCCGGACAGATCGCCGTCGCCTATCTCCGTGAGCACCTCCTGCCCGGTCTGCCCGAAATTGGCGATGCTCCGGTCCAGGGCGGAGACCGTCTGCCCCAGCATCGAGTCCTCGCCGATCAGCACCCCGGAGACCTCGTGCGGGATGCGGGCCAGCGACACGACGGGCCTGAACGCTCCGAGGCCGTGGTCCTCCAGGCCCTGCTCGATCTCGTCGTAGACGTCCCCCATCCCCTCATGGAGGGCGGGCGCGTACTGGAGGAATCCCGCCACCGGGATCTGGCCCACCAGCTTCTGACGCAGACGCGCAGCTCCCGGGAGGCCGTCCGGATCCAGGGCGAAGTCCTCGCCTGCGGGGAGGGGATCGTCGAGCTCCCGCCGCTCCAGCGGCGCGGCGAAGGGCTCCGCCCACGGGGAGAGCGGGCGCCTGTGCAGCGACGGCACGCGGAACCCACCCCCTGGCGTCCACGGCAGCTCGGCACGCACCCCGAGCGGATCCCCCACACCCGGCAGGACGCCGTCCGGCTGCGAGCAGAGGTCCTGCTCCTCGGCCTCCCGACCCAGCACTTCTCCGAGCCGACGCAGCGTCTCGATCAGCTCCAGCGCCCGGTCGACCAGGTCCTCGGCGCGCAGGCGGTAGTCGTCCGCATCGGGGCCGATCCAGCCCACGGCGCGCATGCTGAGTGCGATCTGCAACACGATCGCGCGCATCCGCAGGGCACGGGCGGCGACGACTCCGGACAGCTCGGTGAGGTTCTCGGTCTCGCATCCCCAGAAGGTGTTCATGGCGCGACCGTAGGCGGCGCGCCGGCACCTCCGTCCGGCGTCAGCGCCGGCTGTGGACGGACCCGTGATGTGGAGGAACCAACAGCACGCCCGTTCCCCGACGAGGACGTGCCGGACGCGACGGGGCCCGGCGTCCGTGGACGCCGGGCCCCGCGAGCCGGTGGTGCTCACACCACGATGTTGACGATCTTCGGTGCGCGGATGATCAGCTTGCGGACGGTCCGTCCCTCCAGCAGCTCCTGCACCCGCGGCTCGGCCATCACCGCCGCCTCGAGGTCCTCCTCGGAGATCTCCGGATCGACCTCGATGCGGTGGCGCACCTTGCCCTTGACCTGGATGACGCAGGTGACCTGCTCGGCCTTCAGCAGCTCCGGGTCGGCCGCCGGGTAGCTCCGGTGGGAGACACCTCCGGTGTGCCCCAGCCGCGCCCACAGCTCCTCGGCCAGGTGCGGGGCCAGCGGCGCGACCATCAGCACCAGCGGCTCGACGGCCTCCCGGGGCACCGAGCCCGTGGCCGTGAGCTGCTTGGTCAGATGGTTCACCAGCTCGATCAGCTTCGCGATCGCGGTGTTGAAGTGCATCCGGTCCATGTCGCGGCCCACGCCGTCGATGGTGCGGTGAACGGCCTGTGCCGTGTTCCGGTCCGCGGCGTCGTCCGTGACCGTCAGGGCCCCGGTCTCCTCGTCGACGACCAGGCGCCACAGCCGCTGCAGGAAGCGCTGCGAGCCGACCACGGCCCGGGTCTCCCACGGGCGCGAGAGGTCCAGCGGGCCCATCGACATCTCGTACACGCGCAGGGTGTCCGCGCCGTACTGCTCGTACATGTCGTCGGGTGCGACGGCGTTCTTCAGCGACTTGCCCATCTTCCCGTACTCCTGGGTGACGGGCTCGCCCTGATACGTGAAGGTGCCGTCGTCCTCGGCGACGACATCCTCGGCCGGGACGTGCACCCCGCGGGAGTCGGTGTAGGCGAAGGCCTGGATGTAGCCCTGGTTGAACAGGCGGTGGAACGGCTCCTGGCTGGAGACGTCCCCGCGGTCGAACAGCACCTTGTGCCAGAACCGTGCGTACAGCAGGTGCAGCACGGCGTGCTCCACCCCGCCGACGTACAGGTCCACGCCGCCGACGCCGCCCTCCTCCCGGGGGCCCAGCCAGAACTGCTCGTTCTCCGGCCGCACCAGCACGTCGTCCTCGGTGGGATCGATGTAGCGCAGGTGGTACCAGGAGGAGCCGGCCCACTGCGGCATCGTGTTCGTCTCGCGCAGATAGCGCTTGGGACCCTCGCCGAGGTCCAGCTCGACCTCGGCCCAGTCCGTGGCGCGCGAGAGCGGGGTCTGCGGCTCGGTGTCGGCATCCATCGGGTCGAAGGTGCGGGGGGAGAAGTCCGCGACCTCGGGCAGGTCCACCGGCAGCATCGACTCCGGCAGCGGGATCGGCACCTCCGGCGCGGCCGGGTCGTAGACGATCGGGAAGGGCTCGCCCCAGTAGCGCTGGCGGGAGAACAGCCAGTCGCGCAGGCGGAAGGTGGTGCGTGCGCGGCCGAAGCCCTTCTCCTGGGCGTAGGCGGTGGCGCGCTCCTTCGCCTCCTCCGCGCCCAGGCCGTTCAGGTCCAGCTCCGCGTTCGCGGAGTTGATCTTCTCGCCCTCGCCGGTCCAGGCGCCGCCCTCGAAGTCGGCCGGGGGTCGCACGGTGCGGATCACGGGCAGGTCGAAGCGGGCGGCGAACTCGAAGTCGCGCTCGTCCTCGGCGGGCACGGCCATGATCGCGCCGGTGCCGTAGCCGGTCAGCACGTAGTCCGCGGTGAACACGGGCAGCTCGCGGCCGTCCATCGGGTTCTCCGCCCACAGCCCGGTGAACACCCCGGTCTTCTCGCGGTCCTCGGCGGTGCGCTCGTCCTCGCCGAGCGCGGCCGCCCGGGCCCGGTAGGCGGTGACCGCGGCGCGCGGGCTCTCCGCACCCCCGGTCCAGGCGTCCTCGGTGCCCTCGGGCCACGCCTCGGGCAGCGCCGTGGGGTCGGACAGCAGCGCATGCTCCGGCGAGAGCACGCAGAAGGTCGCCCCGAACAGCGTGTCCGCACGGGTGGTGAACACGTCGAACGAGGCCTCGGCGCGACCGGCGAACCCGGCGACCGGGAAGGTCACCTGGGCCCCGTGGCTGCGGCCGATCCAGTTGCGCTGCATCGCCCGGATCGACTCGGGCCAGTCCACCCGGTCCAGATCGTCGATCAGCCGGTCTGCGTACGCGGTGATGCGCATGTTCCACTGCCGCAGCCGACGGGTGAACACCGGGAAGTTGCCGCGCTCGGAGCGCCCCTCGGCGGTGACCTCCTCGTTGGCCAGCACGGTGCCCAGGCCCGGGCACCAGTTCACCGGGGTCTCGGAGATGTACGTGAGGCGGAAGGAGTCCGCGAGCTCGGCGATCTCGGCATCGCTCGCGGCGGTGACGTCGGCGACGCTGCGCCCCTGCCAGGCCGCGGGCAGCTCGATGCCCTGGCGGTCCGCGAGCGCGAAGGGGTCCACCGCACCGCTGCGCAGCTCCTCGCGCAGCTCCGAGACCGGGCGCGCCCGCCCGGTGACGCCGTCGGCGTTCGGGGCCTCGGGGTCGTACCAGGAGTCGAAGATGCGCAGGAAGATCCACTGCGTCCACTTCACGAACTCGGGATCGGTGGTGGACAGCGACCGGCGCGGGTCGTGGGACAGCCCCAGCCGGTGCAGCTGCCGGCGCATGTTCGCGACGTTCGCCTCGGTGGTGGTGCGCGGATGGGTGCCGGTCTGGACGGCGTACTGCTCGGCGGGCAGGCCGAAGGCGTCGTAGCCCATCGTGTAGAGCACGCTCCGGCCCAGCATGCGCTGGTGCCGGGCGACGACGTCGGTCGCGATGTAGCCCAGCGGGTGGCCGACGTGCAGCCCCGTCCCCGAGGGGTACGGGAACATGTCCATGATGTACATCTTCTCGGACGCCGAGGAGGTGGTCGCCGCGGCCGCCGCCTCGAGCGAATCGGCCGAGCCGCGCAGCTCTCCGACGGGGTTGTCGGCGTAGAAGGTGCCGTCCTCGTCCCAGCGCTGCTGCCAGCGTCGCTCGATCTCGTCCGCCACGGCGGCGGTGTATCGGTGCGGGGCCTCGCTCATGGGTGAATCGTCCTCCGGAAGATCGGTGCGGCGATGCCGCCAGGTGTCCGTGACATGAAAAAACCCTCGCGCAGGCGAGGGGAGCCGCGTCGGTGCCTCACATGTGCACCGGGCACGCTCTCAGGAGCGCGGGGTGGGCGCGGGCCTTGTCCGACGCGGCTGCATAAGCAGGAGCCGTCGAGTCACCCGCTCATCCTACCGCGCCCGCACGGATGCCCGCAGGCCGCTCCGCAGCGGCGCGGACGCGCGCCGGCACGGGGCTCAGACCCCGAGCACGGCGGAGATCAGCAGCAGCACCAGCACCGTGCCGATCGTCGTGATCAGCACGGTGTCGCGGGCGAGGTTCTCCGAGGCCCGGTAGCGGGCGGCGGCGACGTACACGTTCTGCGCCGTGGGCAGCGCCGCCATCACCACCACCTCGTACAAGGAGGTCCCGCGCAGTCCCAGCAGCAGCCCCACGCCCAGGGCGATCACGGGCATCAGCAGCAGCTTCGAGGTGGAGGCGACGGCGATCAGCCCGCGGTAGCCGTCGTCCTTCGCGAGCGGCCGCGAGCCGTACAGGGACAGCCCGTAGGCCAGGAGCATCGCGGGGATCGCCATGTCGGCGAGGGATCTGACCGGCTCGAGCACGACGGGCGGGATCCGCACCCCGGCCAGCACCAGCAGCAGGCCGACGGCGGAGGCGATGATGGTGGGGTTCGCGACGATGCTGCGCAGCACGCCGGGAGGGCCGGCCGACGGATCGGAGGTCACCCGGTGCAGGACGAAGAGGTACAGCGGCGTGTACACCGCCTGCTGGAACAGGATCACGGGCAGGGCGTGCGAGATGTCGCCCAGCACGTAGGCGGCGATCGGGAAGCCCATGTTCGCGCCGTTGACCACGGAGCCGCTGATGGCCGCGACCACCAGATCGGGACCGCGCCGCTGGGTGAACAGGGCGACCGCGAGGATCATCAGGCCCCCCGTGGACAGGCCTGCGATCGAGGCGACCAGCATCGGCAGCGAGAGCACGGCGCGCACATCGGACTCGAGCAGCCCCACGAGCACCAGTGCGGGCGAGGCGACGAAGAAGGTCGAACGGTTCAGGACGTAGCGCCCGTGCGGGCCGAGCACGCCGCTGCGGCCCACCACCCAGCCCACGCCGATCATGGCCCAGACGATGAAGAAGCCGGCGAGGACCCCGCTCACAGCGGTACGGAGGAGGAGGGAGCGATCACCGGACAGATCCTAGCCCGCCAGCGGGAAAGGGGCTTCCCGTGGCCACGTCGCGGACGCCGGCAGCCGTCCGATCGCGGGCACGGCGGGGCCGATGCGGCGGCCGTCGGGCACGCGAGCCCGGGGCTCAGCGCATCCCGCGCGAGGTGCGGCCGTCGAACTGGTCGTCCATCCCGGGGACCGGCTGAGCACCGTCGTCCCCGAGCGCGACGATGCGGTTGTCGCGATCCACGTGGACCACGCGCGGCCGATGGGAGGCGATCTCCTCCGCGTCGAGCTGCCCGTAGGCCATGATGATCACCAGGTCCCCGGGAGCGACCAGGTGGGCCGCCGCGCCGTTGATGCCGATCACGCCGCTGCCGCGCTCGCCCTCGATGACGTAGGTGACCAGGCGATGCCCGTTGGTGATATCCACGATCGAGACCTGCTCGTTCTCGACCAGACCCGCCGCCTCGGTGAGTTCGGGGTCGATCGTGACCGAGCCCACGTAGTGCAGGTCTGCCTGCGTGACCGTGGCTCGGTGGATCTTCGAGGTCATCAGAGTGCGCAACATCGCTCCCATTCTCCCACTGTTCGCCGATGCTGGATGATGGGGGCGTCCGTTTCGTCAGGAGGATCACGATGCCCAAGGCCCGCCGCCGCTCAGCCCACCGCTCCGAGCGGTTCGAGGACATGGCGCTGCCCGATGAGCTGCTGGGGGTCCTCGCAGCTCAGGGGCTCGAGCGCGCCTTCGAGATCCAGTCGGTGATCCTGCCCGACGCGCTCGCCGGCCGCGACGTGCTGGCCCGGGCCGAGACCGGCTCCGGCAAGACGCTCGCATTCACCCTGGCGATGACAGCCCGCTTCCGCGGCCGCAAGGCCCACCGCCGCCGGCCCCTGGGCGTGGTGCTGGTCCCCACCCGCGAGCTGGCCGTGCAGGTGGTGGACACCATCCACCCGTTCGCGCGAGCCGTGGGCACCTCCGCGCAGCTGGTCGCCGGCGGGATGAACATCGAGAAGCAGGCCGACGCCGTGGCCCGCGGCGTGGGGATCGTGGTCGCCACCCCCGGCCGCCTCATCGACCTCGCCGAGCGGGGAGCCCTGCAGCTGGACCTGGTCGAGACCACCGTCGTCGACGAGGCCGATCACATGGCCGACCTCGGGTTCCTCCCCGACGTGCGCGACATCCTCGCCGCGATCCCGATGGGCACCCAGAAGATGCTCTTCTCCGCGACCCTGGACGGACAGGTCGAGGACGTCGTCGACAGCTTCCTGGTCGATCCCGTCTCCCACGAGACCACGCCCGTCACCGCCGCCGTGAGGACCATGGACCACCACGTGCTGGCGATCGCCCCCGAGGCCAAGCGCGAGGTCACCGCGCAGCTCGGCGCCCGCTCGGGCCGTACGCTCATGTTCACCCGCACCCAGCTGGGCGCCGAGCGTGTGGCGCAGGAGCTCGTCGAGGTCGGAGTGCCCGCTGCGGCGCTGCACGGCAGCAAGCAGCAGGGGCTGCGCACCAACGTCCTGGCCGGATTCCGCCAGGGCGCCTTCCCCGTGCTGGTGGCGACCGACGTCGCCGCCCGCGGCCTGCACATCGACGACGTCTCCATGGTGGTCCACGTCGATCCCTCCGACGACGTGAAGGAGTACGTGCACCGCTCGGGCCGCACCGCTCGGGCCGGCGCCGCCGGCAGCGTGGTCACCCTCGCGCTGCCCCACCAGCTGCGCTCCACCCGGCGGATCCTCGGCGAGGCCGAGGTCGAGGCCCGGTGGGCCGAGGAGGTGATCTCCGCCGCGCACCCGTCGCTCGCCGAGCTCGGCGGTCGTGCACCGTCCGGGGAGCCGGCGGAGGATCCGGCCGCGGTGAAGTACAAGGGAGCGCCCCGCAAGCTCGACCTGTCCCGCTCGCGCGGCGCCGATGGTCGCAAGGCGCAGGAGCGCCGGACGAACGAGGAACGGCGCGCCTCCTGGGACCCCGAACCCGAGCGGAAGGGACGCCGGGGAGGGCAGGGCCGGGCCCGCTCGGGCGGCGGCCGCTCCGGGACGGGGCAGGCGGGGACGGGCCGGGGCCGGGGCCGCGGCCGTTCGGGCGCGCCGTCGCGCGCTCCGCGCCGACGGGGCGGACGATGAGAGGATGGAGCGCCGCTCGCTGACGAGCGGACCGCGCGCCGCTCGACGAGGAGCGGCCGGGAGACCGTTGCCCGACGAGGGGCCGGGCCGCCGAGGAGGCACGTGATGAGCGTCAGCACGTTCGACCTGTTCAAGATCGGCATCGGGCCGTCGAGCTCCCACACCGTGGGCCCGATGCGCGCGGCGGCGAGGTTCGCCCGGGACGTGCTCGACGACCCCGAGACCGGCGCCCGCGTGGCAGACGTCTCGGTGCACCTGTACGGCTCCCTCGCGGCGACCGCCGCCGGCCACGGCACGCTCGGCGCCGTGGTGATGGGGCTCGAGGGCGAGGATCCCGAGTCCGTCGACCCCGTCGCCGGCCTCGCCCGGGTCGCACGGATCGAGGAGAAGGGCGGGCTGCGCCTGGACGGGAGGCTGCCGATCGGTCTGCGCCCGTCCTCGATCGTGCTGCATCCGCTGACGTTCCTCCCCCAGCACTCCAACGGGATGACCTTCATCGCCCTGGACGCCGACGGCGAGGAGCTGCGGCGGCGGGCGATGTTCTCCGTCGGCGGGGGCTTCGTGGTCGACGAGGACGACATGGACCGCTCGATCGCCGAGGTCGCCGCCGAGGGGGAGGGGCGGGCCGTCTTCACCACCGGTGACGAGCTGCTGCGGGTGTGCGAGGACCGCGGGATCCCCGTCTCGGAGGCGATGCTGCTGCGCGAGCGGCAGTGGCGCAGCGACGAGGAGATCCGCGAGGGTCTGCTGAGGATCTGGCGCGCCATGCACGACTGCATCGAGCGGGGCACGCACACCGGCGGCGTCCTCCCCGGCGGGCTCGAGGTGAAGCGCCGGGCGTCCTCCTGGTGCGACGCGCTGTCGGCCGAGGACCCGGTGCGCCTGCCGATGAACGCCTTCGAATGGGTCTCCCTCGCGGCGCTCGCCGTCAACGAGGAGAACGCCGCCGGGGGCCGCGTCGTCACCGCCCCCACCAACGGGGCGGCCGGCATCATCCCGGCCGTGCTCCACTTCGCCACCACGTACATCGACGGTGTCGACCCCGACGAGATCGCGGTGCGCTTCCTGCTCACGGCCGGGGCGATCGGATCGCTGTACAAGGAGCACGCCTCGATCTCGGGCGCCGAGGTGGGATGCCAGGGCGAGGTCGGCTCGGCCTGCTCGATGGCGGCGGCCGCCCTGTGCGAGGCGATGGGCGGCAAGCCGGCACAGGTGGAGAACGCCGCCGAGATCGCGATGGAACACAACCTGGGCCTGACCTGCGACCCGGTCGCGGGACTGGTGCAGGTCCCGTGCATCGAGCGCAACGCCATGGCGGCGGTCAAGGCGATCACGGCGGCCCGCTTCGCGCTGCGCGGCACCGGGGAGCACGTCGTCTCCCTGGACACGGTGATCGAGACCATGCGCCAGACGGGCAAGGACATGGACGAGCGCTACAAGGAGACCGCGATGGGCGGGCTCGCGGTCACCGCGGTGCCGGTCAGCGTCCCGGACTGCTGAGCTGCGCCGGGCCGGTGCCGTCGTCGCCGGGACCGCTCAGCAGCACCTCGTACGGCACCGAGGCCGCCCCGAGCCGGTCGCGGACCAGCGCGCGCAGCTCCTCCCCGGTGGGCGCCGCGTCATGGCCCGTCGACCCGCGCAGCGCGACCTCCGCGACCGTCCGCGCCCCGGAGCGTTCGTCCGGCACCGCGCGCAGGCGCGCCCCCGTCACCATGGGATGGGAGCACAGCACCCGCACCACCGCACCGGGATCGTGCAGCATCCCTCCCGCGCGGGCGGCCCCGTCGGGGTGTGCGCGCACCTGCACGGTGCCGTCCGCGCCGATCTCGCCCGGGTCCGTGGTCAGCTCGCGCCGGCCGGTGAAGGGGGTGCGGGCGTGCAGCAGCCCGTCCTGGGCGCGCAGGCGCACCCCGCGCAGCGGCCTGCCGTCCACCGTGAGCGGACCGGTCTCGGTGGTGCCGTGGACGTCGTGCACCCGCGCCCGGTAGTGGCGGGCCAGGTCCGCCCGCAGCTCGGGGGCGAGCGGGTCGGAGCCGGAGACCACGCGCGGGATCTGCAGGGTCCGGCCGCCCGCCAGCTCGATGTCCGCCTGCAGCAGGTCCGCCAGATGTACCGGCACGCCGGTGAGCAGGTGCGGAGAGGTGTGGTGCAGCAGCGCGACCCGTTCCGGACCCGGAAGATGCGTGAGGTCCACGAGAGGCGCGCCGACCGCGAGCGCGCCGAGCGCGATCATCAGGCCGTGGCCGTGGACTCCCGGAGCGAGGCTCGCGACGCGCCTGCCGGGGCGCAGACCGATCCGTCGTGCGAGATCGGTGAGGCTCGCCAGCTGACGGGCGGAGAGCGGACCGCGCCGGCGCACGTGCGGCCGTCCGGTGCGGCCGCTCGAACGCAGATCCAGCACGCCGTTCCCGGCCAGGACCGTGACCAGCACCTGCCGCAGAGGCGCGGTCGCGGGCAGGTCGCGCAGCCCCGCCGGTGGGGTGCCGCGGTGCCGACGTCGGTGCAGGTGCACCTGATCGAGCAGCTCGCCGGCGTCGAGGGCGCCGTGGCGGTCGACGAGCACGATGGCGCGCGGGCGCAGCGCGACGCGGGCCCGCAGCGCGGTGGAGGGCGGCAGGATCCTCATGCGGCGCCTCCCACGGCCTGTGCCGCGGCGATCCCGCCTGCCGCCCCGGTCGAGCGGATCATCGGGCACCGCCGAGGGCGGTCACCAGGAGCCCCGTCGGTACGGGTCGGGGTAAAGCGCGCCGTCGCGCACCCCGAGCTCGTGCGCGGCGCGCTGCGGCCAGCCGGGCTCCCGCAGCGCCGCCCGGCCCACGGCGACGAAGTCCGCGTCGCCGCGGTCCAGCACCGCCTGGGCGCCGGTGGGCTCGGTGATGAGGCCGACGGCGGCCACCGGCATGCTCACGGCCTCCCGCAGGGTGCGGGCGAAGCCCACCTGGTACTCCGGGCCGACGGCGATGTCCGCGATCACGGCCCCTCCGGTGGAGATGTGCAGGGCATCGACGCCCCGCGTCTCGAGCTCCCGCGCCAGCTCGACGGACTGCTCGATGTCCCAGCCGCCGTCTATCCAGTCCGTCGCGCTCAGCCGCACTATGAGCGGTCGGTCGGCGGGCCACTGCTCGCGCACCGCGGCGGCGATCTCGAGGGCGAGGCGGCGCCGCCCCGGACCGTCGCCGCCGTAGCCGTCGGTACGGGTGTTCACCAGGGGTGAGAGGAACTCGTGGACCAGGTAGCCGTGAGCGAAGTGCAGCTCGACCGCGTCGAAGCCGGCCTCCTCGGCACGCCGTGCGGCGGCGACGAAGTCCTCGACCACGCCGGCGATGTCCTCGGGGGTGAGGGCGTCGGGCGCGTCGAGCCCGGGATAGGGGTCGGGGGTCGGCCCCACCGCGCGCCAGCCCGCGGCGAACTCCGGCACCGTGCCGCGCCGGCCGCGGAACCTCGGCAGCGCCGGCCAGGTGGAGGCCTTGCGGCCGGCGTGGGCGAGCTGGACCGCGACCTTCGCGCCCCGGTCCTGGCAGAACCCCGTGATGCGGTGCCAGGCGGCGGTCTGGGCGTCGTTCCACAGTCCGGTGTCCTGGGGACTGATCCGGCCCTCGGGCGAGACGGCGGTCGCCTCGGTGACCACCAGCCCGAAACCGCCGGCGGCGCGCGCGCCCAGGTGCACCAGATGCCAGTCCGTGGGGACGCCGTCCTGCCCCTCGACCATGTACTGGCACATCGGGGCCAACCAGATGCGGTTGCGGAGCTCGAGCTCTCGCAGACGTGCCGGGGCCAGGAGTGCGGGGACGTCGACGGGATCGTGGGCCATGGTCCCCTACGGTAGCCGCCCGGACCCGCCACCAGCCTGCATGTTCCACAGGGACGGGATGCGGTGACGCGCGGAGTGTGACCGATGCCCGTGACGTGCGTCTCCTGCGATACGGTGTTCGCGTCCACCCCGCCCCGGCGATCCGGGGCCCGCGAAGCAGGAGTACTGATGTCAGACGACACGACCGGGATCGAGAACCTCTCCCAGGAGACCCGCACCTTCTCTCCTCCCACCGAGTTCGTCCAGAACGCGGTCGCCCGCCCCTCCCTCTACGAGGAGGCCGAGCGTGATCGGCTCGCGTTCTGGCGCTCGCGGGCGAGCCTCCTGAGCTGGGAGACGCCCTTCACCGAGACCCTCGACTGGTCCAACCCGCCCTTCGCCCGCTGGTTCGCCGACGGCACCCTGAACGCCGCCTACAACTGCGTGGACCGCCACGTCGAGTCCGGCCACGGCGAGCAGGTCGCGCTGCTGGCCGAGTACGAGGACGGCTCCGATGCCGCATTCACCTACGCCGACGTCAAGGACGAGATCTCGAAGATGGCGAACGTCCTCGCCGACCTCGGGGTGAAGACCGGCGACCGGGTCGCGATCTACATGCCGATGATCCCCGAGACGGTGTTCGCGATGCTGGCCTGCGCCCGCATCGGGGCTCCCCATTCCGTGGTGTTCGGCGGCTTCAGCGCGGATGCGCTGCGCTCCCGCATCGAGGACGCCGAGGCGCGCGTGGTCATCACCGCCGACGGCCAGAACCGCCGCGGCAAGCAGCTGCCGCTCAAGCCCGCGGTCGACGAGGCGCTCGCCGGCGGCGGTGCGAGCGTCGAGAAGGTCCTCGTGGTGCGCCGCACCGGCACCGACGTCGACTGGACCGAGGGGCGGGACGTGTGGTGGCACGAGGCGCGCGAGACCGCCTCGGCCGAGCACGCCCCGGTGGCCGTGGAGGCCGAGCACCCGCTGTTCATCCTGTACACCTCGGGCACCACCGGAAAGCCCAAGGGCATCGTCCACACCACCGGCGGGTACCTCACCCAGGCCGCCTACACCCATCGCAACGTCTTCGACCTCAAGCCGTCCTCGGACATCTACTGGTGCACCGCCGACGTCGGCTGGGTCACCGGCCACACGTACGTGGTCTACGGACCGATGGCGAACCGGTCCACGCAGGTCATCTACGAGGGCACGCCCGACACCCCGCACCAGGGCCGCTGGTGGGAGATCGTCGAGAAGCACAAGGTCTCGCTGTTCTACTCCTCACCCACGGCGATCCGCACCGCCATGAAGTGGGGGGAGGACATCCCGGCGAAGTTCGACCTGTCCTCGCTGCGGCTGCTGGGCAGCGTCGGCGAGGCGATCAACCCCGAGGCGTGGATGTGGTACCGCCGCGTCATCGGCGGCGACCGCTGCCCCATCGTGGACACCTGGTGGCAGACGGAGACGGGATCGATCATGATCTCCCCGCTGCCCGGGATCACGGCCACCAAGCCGGGCTCCGCGCAGGTCGCGCTGCCGGGCATCAGTGCGGACGTGGTCAACGACGCGGGGGAGTCCGTCGCGAACGGCGAGGGCGGCTACCTGGTGCTGGACGAACCCTGGCCGGGCATGCTGCGCGGCATCTGGGGCGATCCGGAGCGCTTCGAGGAGACCTACTGGTCCCGCTACGAGGGCCTCTACTTCGCCGGTGACGGCGCCAAGCGGGACGAGGACGGCGACATCTGGCTGCTCGGCCGCGTCGACGACGTCATGAACGTCTCCGGGCATCGTCTGTCCACCATGGAGATCGAGTCCGCGCTGGTCAGCCACGACTGGGTCGCCGAGGCCGCCGTGGTCGGCGCGAACGACGAGACCACCGGCCAGTCCCCGGTCGCCTTCGTGATCCTGCGCGGGGGCAACGAGGAGGAGATCGCCAGAGCCGGCGGCGACGAGAAGATCTCCGAGCTGCTGCGCGCCCACGTGGGCAAGGAGATCGGCCCGATCGCCAAGCCGAAGAAGGTCCTCCTGGTCACCGAGCTGCCCAAGACCAGGTCGGGGAAGATCATGCGGCGCCTGCTGCGCGACGTCGCCGAGAACCGCGAGGTGGGGGACACCCAGACCCTCGCCGACGCCTCGGTGATGGATCTGATCCAGAAGGGGCTCTCGGGCAGGAGCTGAGGCGCGTGCGACGGGTGCTCAGCGGCTGATGTCGACGGACCCGACCTCGGAGGTCACGGTGAGGGTGCCGACCCCCTCCCCGGAACCGGCCTCGAGACCCGGGTCCGTGCGCACCTCGCCCACAGCGGACTCGGCCCGCACCCGCCAGCGTCCGGTGCCGGGCGCCGCGACCTCGATGTCGCCGACGTCGGCGGTGACGGCGACCCGGCCCCCGGCGTCGGTGGGCAGCAGCACGTCGACGTCCCCCGTCGTGGCGGTGACGTCCACGGCGGTCGGGGCAGGGGAGACGAGCTCGAGGTCGACGTCACCCGCGCCGGTGCTCGCGCGCACCCCGTCGGGGGCGCTCAGCGGGCCCAAGCGGAGGTCGCCGGCGTCGCTGTGCACCTCCAGTGCGGTGAACTCCCCGTCGGCCTGCACGTCACCGGCGCGGGTGCGCACCTCGAGCGCGAGCTCGAGATCGGTCGGGACCAGCAGCAGGACCTCGCGGCCGCCGGCCGACCACGGCGGGTCGAAGGTGCGGGAGGGCTGGCCCACCTCGAGCTCCGTCCTCCCGCCCGCCCTGGACTCCGACAGGCGCGCCGGCACCTGCTCGTCGGCGGCCGGGAGGGTCGTCTCGCCGGGCTCGACCAGTGCGAGGGTGAGCTCGTCGACGTCGGCCGAGGGCAGCACGCGCACATCGCCCACGCGCAGGTCGAGCACCAGGGCTGTGGGGCTGCCGAGACCCGTGGTCGCCGGCACCGCCCCGTAGCCGCGGCCCGCGAGCCAGGTCGCCGCCGAGGCCAGCGCGAGGCCCAGCACGACCAGGAGCACGATCACGGCGCCCACCAGCGTGGTCAGCCGCCGCAGACGCCGGTCGCCCGCGGGCGAGGGGTCCAGGCGCCGAGCGGGGACGAACAGGGGACCCGGCGAGGACGGCTGCGGCTGCGGGGCCGGGCCCGGGTGCGGGGGCTGCGCGGCCTGCGGTGCGGAGCGGGCGGGGTCCGTCATCGCTCCTCGGACTCCAGGTAGCGCAGCACCGCCATCACCCGACGGTTCTCGCCGTCGACGGGTGGCAGGTCCAGCTTGGTGAGCAGGGAGGAGATGTGCTTCTCCACGCTGCCGGCGGAGACGAACAGGGTGTCGGCGATCGCCTGGTTGGAGCGCCCCTGAGCCATCAGGGCCAGCACCTCCCGCTCCCGGGGGGTGAGGCCCTCGAGGGTCCGCCGTCTCCTCGAGCGGACGAAGATCTGCTGGACCACCTCGGGGTCCAGCCAGGTGCCGCCGGAGCCGACGTCCGCGACCACGGCGAGGAAGTCCTCCACGTCCGCGACACGGTCCTTGAGGACGTAGCCCAGTCCGCGCGGTGAGTCGGCGATGAGATCGGAGGCGTAGCGCTCCTCGACGTACTGCGAGAGCACCAGGAGCGCCACCTCCGGATCCTGACGGCGGATCAGCATCGCCGCCCGGACTCCCTCGTCGGTGAAGCTCGGCGGCATCCGCACGTCGATCACCGCGAGGTCGGGCCGGTGGTGGGAGATCGCGGCGATCAGCGCCGTGCCGTCGCCGACGGCCGCGACCACCTCGTGCCCCGCCTCGGTCAGCAGACGTTCCAATCCGGCGCGCAGCAGCACGGCGTCGTCGGCGATCACGATCCTCATCGGACTGTCTCCTCGGTGGTGTGGCGGGCCGGAGCCCGGGCGGCGCTGGTGCCGCTGGTCAGGGGGATCTCGGCGCGCAGCTCGGTGCCGCCTCCCGGCGGGCTGGCGAGCTCGAGGACGCCCCCGGTGGCACGGACCCGGTCGGTGAGCCCCGCCAGCCCGGTGGAGAACCCGTCCCGGCGCACCAGCGCGCCGCCGCGGCCATCGTCACGGACCCGCACGTGGAGCATCCGCGCGCTCCGGGTCACGGCAATCTCCGCCCGGGTCGCCGCGGCGTGCTTGGCGATGTTGGTCAGCGCCTCCGCGACCACGAAGTAGGCCACGGCCTCCCGCTCGCGGTCCAGTGCGGGGCCCTCGTCCGCGCTCAGGTCGACGTCCAGGGCGACCGGGATCGGCGAGCGGGCGGCCAGGGCCGACAGCGCCGGGTCCAGGCCCCGATCGATGAGCACGGCGGGATGGATCCCGCGGGCCAGCTGGCGCAGATCCGTCATCACCGCTTTCGCCTCCGCATGTGCCTCTCCGACCAGCCGCTCGGCACGAGCGGGATCCGACTGGATCGCGCCGCGGGCGACCCCGAGCGTCATCGCGAGGGTGACCAGGCGCGGCTGGACGCCGTCGTGCAGGTCGCGTTCGATCCGCAGCCGCTCCTGTGCGGCGGCGTCGACCGCGCCCTGGCGCCGCTCGGCCAGCTCGGCGACCTGCTCGCGCAGATCGTCCTCGGAGCCGGAGATCAGGCCGCGGGCGAGACCGCGATCGGCCAGTGCTCCCAGGGCGAGCATCACGGCCGACAGCAGCACGCACACCGAGGCGAGCACCGCGAGGGCGGTCCGCGACAGCTCCCGGGAGGCCAGCTCCACCGGGCCGTGGACGAGCGCGAGCTCGGCCCCCTTCCACCCGCACCACAGCAGGGCGACGAAGGCGAGGAAGAACAGGCCCGTGACCAGGATCGCCAGATGATGGTGGAGGACCCCGCGCCAGAACGCACCGGTCCCGAGCTCGAACCAGCGGTCCTGCAGCCAGCCTGCGGTGCCGTGCCGGCGAGACCGGCGGTGGGCCGGCAGGATCACCCGCAGGCCGTGGACCGCGACGGCTCGGCGCCGCTCGATGCGCACGACCAGCTGCATCAGCAGCAGCCAGGGCACCAGCAGCAGCAGGCCGCCGCCCAGCGCGGGCAGCGCGCCGAGACCGGTGACGAGCAGGGCGAGGCTGACCCAGAACCAGGTGCACAGCAGCAGCCCGCCCACCGCCACCGAGGCGATCGCGGACGGGGCCAGCCGCGGCCGCGGCCGGTCCCCGTGCCCGGGGAGGGAGTCGTTCATGCCAAGACAGTAGGCCCCCGGAGCACCGGCGGCCCACCGGGCCCGCCCTCCGGGCCCGTGGGGGAAAACCCCCGCTGTCCGGGAGCCGCGGCGCAGATCGTCCGGGGAGCCGTGACGCAGATCCCGGGCGGATCGACCGGATGCGACGGGCACATGCGGTTCAATGGGGGCATGAGCAGTGACGCCTCCATGCCCGACGACTCCTCCGATCCCGCCGTCGATCCCGGGTCGCCCACCGATGGTCGGGATCGAGGCACCCTGGCCGACGTCGCGAACTCCCTGGGCATCTCGAGCGCGGTCGCGCTGCGGGCGCTGCGCGGCGCCGACGAGATCATGCCGCAGCTCGCCGGCCGGGTGCGGCAGACGGCCGAGCGGCTCCGTTTCCCGCTCGAGGAGCTCAGCGGTGAGACCGAGCACCGCGGCGTGGTCGCCGTGCTGGTGAACACGATGCGCAACACCTGGATCTCGGACCTGGTGCGCGCCATCCGCATCGAGCTCTCGGCCACCGGGCGCACCGCGGTGGTGGTCCCCACCCGCCGCCGGATCCCCGAGTACCCGGTCGCCGCCGACACCGACGCGATCGAGGACCTCGTCCGCCTCGGGGTGGACGGCTTCCTGATGATCTCGGACCTGGCGGACATGGAGCACGTGCTCGAGTCCACCGCCGGGCGCCCCTTCGTCGGCATCGGCTGCTCGAAGAGCTTCACCGGCCGCTTCGACACCGTCCGCATCGACGACGAGGTCGGTCAGGGCCTCCTGGTAGATCACCTCGTCGGCCTCGGGCACCGCGAGATCGCACATGTCGGCGGGGTCGGTGCGGCCGTCGCCCGGGAGCGGGCCGACGCGTTCCGCTCGGCGATGGCGCGCCACGGCCTCGGGGAGACCGCCCGGGTCGAGCCCGGCGACTTCACCGAGCAGGTCGGGCAGACCGCCGGGTCCATGCTGCTGCGCGGCAGCCGCGTCCCCACGGCCGTCACCTGCGCGAACGACGTCACCGCGGTGGGCGTCCTCTCCGCCGCGCGGGACGCCGGATTCGCCGTCCCGGAGGAGCTCGCCGTGGCCGGCTACGGCAACACCTCGTTGGCCTCCTCCGGCATCGCACAGCTCACCAGCGTCGACCCGAACTCCGATCGGCTGGGCGCTCTGGCGGCCCAGTTCCTCGTCGAACGCGTCTCCGGGCTCGAGGACGCGACCCGCGACGTGGCCGTGGCCCCGTCCATCGTGCCGCGACGCACGACCTCGGCGGGACCGCGCCCCGAGACCACCAAGCGCAAGCGGATCTCCGTCGACTGACCGTCGAGGACCGCGAACGCCGACCTGCGACCGCTCAGCCCCCTGCGATAGGCTCCGATCATGATCAACACCACGAACGACCCGAGCACGCCGCCCACCCAGCGGTCCATCGGCGAGCTCGTCCAGTCCATCCGCGACGAGCTCCTCGGCGTCGTCCACCACGAGATCGACATCGCGAAGAAGGAGATCACGGCCCTCGCGGTCAAGGCCGGCATCATCGCCGCCTGCGCCGCCGTGCTGCTGTTCCTCCTGCTCTCGGCGTGGGTGATGCTGCTGTTCGCGGCGGCCACCGGGCTCGAGGCGCTGGGACTTCCGTACTGGGCCGCGTTCCTGATCGTCGCGGGCGTCTTCGTCGTGATCAGCGCCGTGCTGGGACTGGTCGCGTTCCTGGTCTCGAAGAAGCTCAGGGCCCCCGAGACCACGATCGAGACCGCGCAGTCCGCGGTCCAGGCCGTCCAGGGCCGGCGCCGCCGCAACGCCGTCTCCTACGACGACACCTTCGAGGAGCTCTACGGCAAGCAGGTCAGCGCCCGCGCCGACTGACCGGACCACCGGCCTGGGCCGCCGCGCACGACCTGCGCGCCGTGGATCATCGGCCCCGCCCGGGGCAGTACCCTGGGCACGTGACTCTCCAGCTGCACGACACCGCCACCCGCACCACCGCACCGCTGACCCCGGTGCGCGAGGGGGCGGTGTCGTTGTACGTCTGCGGCCCGACCACGCAGGGCGCGCCCCACCTGGGGCACCTGCGCACCTTCGTCGCCTTCGACGTGCTGGTGCGCTGGCTCGAGCGCAGCGGTCTCGAGGTCACCCACGTCCGCAACGTCACCGACATCGACGACAAGATCCTCACGAGGTCCGCCGAGGCGGGCGCCCCGTGGTGGGCCTGGTCACTGCGCTTCGAGCGCGAGTTCCAGGACGTGCTGGACCGGATCGGCAACCGCCGCCCCTCGTACGAGCCGCGCGCGACCGGTCACATCACCGAGATGGTCGCGCTGATGCAGCGCCTCATCGAACGGGGCCACGCCTACGCCGACGGGCACGGCTCCGTCTACTTCGACGTCGCCTCGTACCCGGAGTACGGAGCGCTTACCCGCCAGTCCCTCGAGGACATGCAGGACGCCGGGGAGGAGATGGAGCCCGGCAAGCGCGACCGTCGCGATTTCGCGCTGTGGAAGGCGGCCAAGGCGACCGAGCCGGACAGCGCCTCCTGGGACACCCCCTTCGGGCGGGGGCGACCGGGCTGGCATCTCGAGTGCTCCGCCATGAGCCGCAAGTACCTGGGCGAGACCTTCGACATCCACGCCGGCGGCCTCGACCTGCGCTTCCCGCACCACGAGAACGAGCAGGCGCAGTCGCGCGCCGCCGGCTACGGCTTCGCCCGGCGCTGGATGCACTCCGGGGTGCTCACCGTCGACGGGATGAAGATGGGCAAGAGCCTGGACAACTTCGTCACCGCGGCCCGCGCCCTGGCCGAGCACCCCACCCCGGCGGTGCGTCTCGCTCTGGTCAGCGGCCACTACCGCGCCACCGTCGAGTACAACGCGACCGCGATGGCCGAGGCGGAGACCGTCTGGGAGCGTTTCCGCGCGACCGCCGTCCGGGCCGCCCGGCGGCTCGGGGAGCACCCGAGCACGGCGGCCGACGCGCCGCTGGAGGAGGTCGAGCTGCCCGCGGACTTCACCGCCGCGATGGACGACGACCTCACGGTCCCGGAGGCTCTCGCGGTGATCCATCGCGAGCAGTCCGCGCTGAACACCCTCCTGGCCGGGCGGGACGCTGCGGACCCCGCGGAGATCGCCGGCTCGCTGGGACGGCTGCGGGCGATGCTCGACGTGCTGGGCCTGGACCCGCTCGGTGCGCAGTGGGCACGGCCCGACGGCGCCGGTGGCGGCGAGCACGAGGCGCTCGACGCGCTGATCACCGCGCAGCTGGCCGCCCGGGAGGCGGCGCGCGCGGAGAAGGACTGGGCCCGGGCGGATGCGCTCCGCGATGCGCTGAGCGCCGCCGGGATCCGCATCGAGGACGGGGCGGACGGCGCCCGCTGGAGCCTCGGGACCACGAGCTGAAGGACTGAGGAGACGAGCGATGGCAGGCAACAGTTCGCGCCGCGGTGCGGTGCGCAAGGGCAAGAAGGGCGCGAGCGTCGGCTCCGGCGGCGTGCGACGCCGCGCCCTGGAGGGCAGGGGCCCGACGCCGAAGGCCGAGGACCGGCCGAACCACAAGGCGTACAAGGGTGCCTCGGCGCCCTCCGGCGGTGCACGCCGCGGGGGCGGGGGCAAGGGCGCACGGAAGTCGCCCGGCAGCGACCAGGTCGCCGGTCGCAACGCTGTGCTCGAGGCGCTGCGCGAGGAGGTCCCCGCCACCCAGCTGACGGTGATGGTCCGCGTGGACACCGATGAGCGGATCCGCGAGATCATGCGCCTGGCCGCCGCGCGCGGCCTGCCGGTCGCGGAGGCCTCCCGCACCGACCTGGACCGGATGACGGACCATGCCGTCCACCAGGGTGTGGCGCTGACGATCCCGCCGTACGAGTACGCGGAGATCGACGAGCTGATGCGCATCGCGGCGGACCGCTTCGAGCCGCCGCTGCTGGTGGCGCTGGACGGCATCACCGATCCCCGGAACCTGGGTGCGATCCTGCGTTCGGCCGACGCCTTCGGCGCGCACGGGGTGATCCTGCCCGAACGACGCAGCGTCTCGATGACCGCGAGCGTGTGGAAGGTCGCCGCCGGCGCGGCCGGCCGCGTCCGCGTCGCCCAGGTCACCAACCTCAACCGCACCCTGACCTCCCTGAAGGAGAGGGGAGTGTTCGTGCTCGGCCTCGACGCCGAGGGCGATGTGACCACCCGCGGTCTCGAGCTGGGCACGCAGCCGGCGGCGCTCGTCGTCGGTGCCGAGGGCAAGGGGCTGTCCCGCCTGGCGCGCGAGATCAGCGACCAGGTGGTCTCGATCCCGATGGCCGGGCGCTCCGAGTCGCTGAACGCCTCCGTGGCCGCCGCGATCGCCCTCTACGAGATCTCCGGCGTCCGCGAGGGCCAGGGCCTGGGCTGAGCGGTCCCGGGCGCTGCGGCGTCCGCGGCGGGCGCAGCGACCGGTCGGCCGTTCAGCGCCCGCACCGGGATCGTCACGTGCGGCAGCGTCAGCTGGATGATGGGCCCGAGGCCGAGCGCGTAGACCACGGTGCCGATGCCGAGCGGGCCGCCCAGGGCCGTCCCGGTGATCAGCACGCTCAGCTCGAGCACGATGCGCACCGGCCCGACGGGCCGGTCCAGCACCCGGCCGAGACCCGTCATCAGCCCGTCGCGCGGCCCGGCGCCGAGCTGCGCGCCGATGTACACCGCTGCGCTGACACCGTTGAGCACCACCCCCAGCAGCATCATCGTCGCCGCGAGCGGGATCCCGTGCGCCGCGGGCAGCACGAGCATGCCCAGGTCGAGGCTCACGCCCACCCAGATCGCGTTCGCGATCGTGCCGATGCCGACGCGCTCGCGCAGCGGGAACCACAGCACGAGCAGCACGAAGCTCACGCTCACGCTGAGCGTCCCCACCGTGAGGCCGAGACGGTCCGCGAGCGCCGCGTGCAGGACGTCCCACGGGGCACCGCCCAGCCCGGATTCGAGCAGCAGGGCGAGGGAGAGGCCGAACCCGCTCAGGCCCGCCATCATCTGCAGGGCCCGCAGCGGCAGCCGGTCCACGCGCAGCTGGTCGCGCAGGGAGAGGTTGTCCAGCCGGGCGGCGCTCCGGCGACGTCCGCGGGTCATGGGATGGCCGGGCCCTCTCAGGAGTCGAAGATCGGCAGCGCCGAGGTCTCCGTGGTCACGAGCGACTTCTCGTCCGGCCGGTGGATGAGGACGTTGAGGATGTAGTGGCGCACGGTCTCGTCGAGGCTGACGTCGTGCCCCTCCCGCTCCGAGAGGAACCACTTGTGCTCGAGGATCTCGTGGAAGAACTCGGGCGGCTCGAGCTTGGAGCGCATGGTGCGGGGGACGGCGCGCACCACCGGCTCGTACTGCTGCTGGAGCCATTCGTGCGCCACGAACTCCTCGTCCTCGAGCTGCTGCTCCGTGTCGGCGCGGTACTGGTCGAGGTCGTTGAGCAGGCGCCGGGCCTGGTTCTCCTGGGCGTCGATCCCGGTGAGCCGCATCAGCCGCCGCGCATGGTGCCCCGCGTCGACGACCTTCGGCATGATCGACAGGCTGGTGCCGTCGAGATCCGTGGTGATCTCGAGCTCGCCCACGTCGAAGCCGAGCCGGTTGAGCTTCTCGATCCGGGCGGAGACCCGCCAGCGCTCGTCGGCGGAGAACCGTTCGCGGGAGGTGAGCGCCTCCCACAGCTCCTCGTAGCGGGAGATCAGGTCGTCGCCCACGTCGACGGGATCGGCCTCCGGATCGAACAGGTCGCCCGCCTGCAGATCCATCAGCTCGCCGACGATGTTCGTGCGCGCCAGGTCGAGATCGTAGTGGCGCTGACCGTCGGAGAGCTGCTCGTGGAGGGACCCGGTCTCGACGTCGACGAGGTAGGCGGCGAAGGCGCCCGCGTCCCGACGGAAGAGCGTGTTCGACAGGGAGACGTCGCCCCAGTAGAAGCCCGACAGGTGCAGCCGCACCAGCAGCACCGCGAGCGCATCGAGCAGGCGATGGGCGGTGTCGGGGCGGGAGACCTGGCTGAACACGGCACGGTAGGGCAGCGAGAACTGCAGGTGACGCGTGATCAGGACGGCGTCCAGCGGCTCTCCGGACGGCGTGGAGCGGCCGGAGACGACGGCGAAGGGCTCCACCGACGGGATCTCGAGCCGGCCCAGCACCCGCAGCATCTCGTACTCGCGCTGCGCGAGGGTGTGCGAGATCTCCTTGATGGCGAGGACCCGGCCCGAGACGCGTACGAAGCGCACGACGTGACGGGAGATGCCGCGGGGCAGGGCGGCGAGGATCTCCTCGGGCCACTGCGCCAGCGGCGTCTCCCACGGCAGGTCCAGCAGGGCCGGATCCGCGCGGGACGCGGTGATCTCCAGGGGTGCCATGGGGCCATTGTCTCCCGAGGTCGCGGGCTTCGCACGGAGGGCATGAGATTTCACGTCATCTCGACGCGAAGGTCACCTCGTGTCCGCAGGCGTGCACGGCGTGGGGACGACGACGGGCGCCCGGCCGGAGCCGGACGCCCGTCGTACGGGGCACCGAGGAGGTCAGTCGCCGAGGCGCTGACCGCTCTTGGTGTCGAACAGGTGAGCGTGCTCCGGGGCGGGCCGGAAGTACACCGTCTCCCCCTTGCTCGGAGGACGACGCGCATCGACACGGGCGATGAACGGCTTGTCCGTCTCGTCGGCACCGGCGCGACGGCCGTAGACGAAGGCGTCCGCGCCGAGCTCCTCGACCAGGTCGACCTCGATGGCCAGGCCCTGGTTGTCGGAGGCGATCTCCAGGTCCTCGGGGCGCACGCCCACGGTCACCGTGGACTGGTCGGTCTCCGAGAGGGTGGAGCGGTCCACGGGCAGGACCGCACCGCCGAACTCGACGCCCTGATCGCTCAGCGGCGCCTCGAACAGGTTCATGGCCGGGGAGCCGATGAAGCCCGCGACGAAGACGTTGTTCGGGTGGTCGTACATGCGACGGGGGGAGTCGATCTGCTGCAGGACGCCGCGATCGAGCACCGCCACGCGGTCACCCATCGTCATCGCCTCGGTCTGGTCGTGGGTGACGTAGACCGTGGTGACGCCCAGGCGGCGCTGCAGCGACGCGATCTGGGTACGGGTGGACACACGCAGCTTCGCGTCCAGGTTCGACAGCGGCTCGTCCATGAGGAACACCTGGGGCGAGCGCACGATCGCACGGCCCATGGCCACACGCTGGCGCTGACCGCCGGAGAGCGCCTTCGGCTTGCGGTCGAGGTACTCGGAGAGGTCCAGGATCTCGGCGGCGTCCTCGACGCGCTTGCGGATCTCCGCCTTCGGCTTGCCGGCGATCTTCAGGGCG
>DATGUQ010000259.1:0-2828 GCA_035301145.1 Brachybacterium sp.
GGATGTACAGAACGCCCTGGGTCATCTCGTTCCTTCCGGTGTCCGATGCGTCTTCCCCAACGAATCGGCCCTGCGGAGGGATCTGATGACAGCGGGTTCCTGCCAGTGCTGAGCTTAGAGGGTCTCCCTGATCTGGCGCAATGCCCGCTTCTTCACGGAGCGTTCGAGCCCGTCGATGTAGAGCGCGCCGTCGAGATGCCCGACCTCGTGCTGGATGAGACGGGCCACCAGGCCCTCGCCCGCCAGCTCGACCTCGTCCCCTTCCACGTCCGTGCCCACGCAGCGGGCGTAGGCGGAACGGGTGCGGGGGAAGAACAGTCCGGGTACGGAGAGGCAGCCCTCGTCATCGTGCTGGAGCTCCTCGGAGAGCTCGACGATGACGGGGTTGAGGATGCAGCCCAGGCCGCCCTCCTGCCCGAGGTTCCAGGAGAACGCGCGCAGGCTCACGCCGATCTGATTGGCGGCCACTCCGGCGCGGCCCTCGTCGTCGACGGTGTCCAGCAGGTCCCGCACGAGCGTGCGGGTGCCGTCGGTGATCCTCCGGATCGGGTCGCAGGGCGTGCGCAGCACCGGGTCCCCCACGACGCGGATGGGGCGGACGGTCATGCCTGCTCGGCCTCCTCGGCACCGAGCACGCGGCGGGTGACCTCCGCGCCGGGCACGACGGTGCGCTCGACGGTGCAGCCGGCGGCGATCGCACGCTGGAGCACCTTCACGACCGCCGCGGCCTCCTTCTCGCTGAGCCCCTCGAGCGGGAGCTGCACCTCCTCGGCGATCGTGAGGTACCGGTTCTCCCCCTCGTCGGAGCTGCCGTGCGCCCACAGCCGCATGTCGAAGTCCTCCCCCAGGCGGCGGGCGAGGTTCGCGTCACCGCTCATGCCGGCGCAGCCGATGAGGGCGAGCTTCAGCAGCTCCCCGGGGCCGATCTCCCCCTCGCCGTGACCGATCGGGATCTCGACGCCGCGCTGGTTGCGACCCATGAGGGTGCGGGGACCGGTGCGGTCCGCCCAGACGCTGCCGGGGCCGACGTTCTCCGGGAGCTCGAAACGGTCATCGGGGACGGTGGGCATCGTCCTTCTCCTTCGCGAGAACGGGCGGAAATGAGACAGCCCCGGAATCTCTCCGGGGCTGTGCTGCCGAGTAGGGCTCCCGCACTTGGATTCGAACCAAGAACCGCTCGATTAACAGTCGAGTGCTCTGCCGTTGAGCTATGCGGGATCGACCTGGACGACTTTAGCAGGATCGGGCGGCGCGGCGCATCTCGGAACCGGCTGTCGACCGGCCGCTATGACGAAGGTTACCTTCCGGCCACCTGCTCCGGCGACGCCGCGGACGCCGCCGGATCCGTGGAGCCGCGCACCACCAGCACAGGCTCGATCGCCCGAGCCTCCGCCGGACTCGCGCGCCGCTCATCGCCGTCCTGGATCACCTCGAGCAGACGGGTCGCCGCGACCCTCCCGTACTCGGTCGCCGAGCGGCCGATCGCGGTGATCGGCGGACGGTGGGTGCGCGTGAGCGCGGAGTCCTCGTAGCTCGCGACGGCGATGTCCTCCGGGATCCGCACACCCGCCGCCTCGACGACATGGATACCCGCCAGGGCCATCTCGTCGCTGTCGAAGACGATCGCGCTGGGCGGCTCCTCGAGCGCGAGCAGCGTCGCCGTCGCGACCTCGGCACCGCGAGTGCCGAACCCGGCGTCCTGCACGACGGGGTCCACACCGAGCTGCTCGCAGCGTTCGGCGAAGGCGCGGTCCCGCACGAGGATGTGGTGGAAGTCCTCGTTGCCGGCGACGCGAGCGATCCGTCGGTGCCCCCGCGCGGCGAGATGATCCGCCAGCAGCCGCGTCGCATGGGCGTCGTCGACGAAGACGGACGGCAGCGCGCCGTGATGCCCGGGGCCGCCGACCACGAGGGCCGGCAGGCCCAGGTCCTCGAGCGCGGGGATGCGAGGGTCGTCCTGGCGCAGGTCCACCATGATCACCCCGTCGACCCTGCGCTGGGCGAGCCAGCGGCGGTAGGTGTCGATCTCGGCCTCGGTGGAGTCGACGATCTTCATCTGGAGCGAGTAGTCGTGGCGGCTGAGGATCTCCTGCAGCCCGGCGACGAAGGCTCCGAAGAACGCCTCGGTGCCGAGCACCTCGGCCGGCCGTGCGAGCACCATGCCCACGGTGAGCACGGGCGCCCCGGCCAGCGCTCGGGCCGACGGGGAGGGTTCCCACTGCAGCTCACGCGCGATCTCGGTGATCCGTGCACGGGTCGCGTCCGAGACTCCGGGCCGCCCGTTCACGGCGAGGGACACTGCGGCGGAGGTGACCCCCGCGCGCTCGGCGATGTCCGCGATGGTGACGCGGCGCCCGCGCCCGCTCCCCTGCGGACGGGCCTGCTTGCTGGTGGGCATCATCCACCCCTCCGGAGCGCCCGGAGCCGGGCGCCCCCATAGACGCGACCGCTATATTAGCAGGTCATGGGCATGATGAACCGCCTGTCCCGTCGAAGTCTGCATGGGATTCTGACGCCCTCCGCCCGCCACGCTGCTGCACCCGCCGTGCCCCAGCCCCCGCGGTGACGAAGCCTGCTGACCGCGGTATCCGGCCAGGTCACGACCGTCCTGCGTGATAGATTTCTGACCGCCCTTCGCGGAGGGCACGGCCCAGTAGCTCAGCCGGTCAGAGCAGCGGACTCATAATCCGTCGGTCGCGGGTTCAAGCCCCGCCTGGGCTACTCGACATGGTGATCGCGTCCGGCATCGGCGCAGCCTTCCCGTCGGGCTCGCCGCGTCCCCACCCGCCTGGGATGATGAGGGCTCGGAGCCTGTCACGCAGGGAGCG
>DATGUQ010000260.1:0-4241 GCA_035301145.1 Brachybacterium sp.
CGAGTACAAGTACCCCGAGGGCTTCGACCCGGAGACCAACGAGTGGCTCGAGGGCTACGAGGCCCAGCGCGAGGAGTGGGAGGGCCAGTACGCGGCCGCCTACGAGCGCTGGACCGCCCACAAGGCCCAGGTCGCCGAGGCGATCAGGGCCGACGAGGAGTCCGCGAACGCCCCGGCGTCCGCCTCCACCTCCACGGAGTCCGCCGCACCCGCGTCCCAGGCCTCCTACCAGTCGAGCTCCTCGGACGAGGGCACCCTGGCCTCCGACGAGGCCCTGGCCGCCCTGCGCGCCAAGCTCACCGGCAACTGATCCCGGAGCGTTCCGCGGAACGGCCCGGTCCCCGCATCGCGCGGGGGCCGGGCCGTTCCCGTCGGACGGTGGGCGTCCTCGCCGCCGACGCGCCGGAGACGGCACACTGGTGCCATGACCGCCACGCTCGACGACCATCCGATCCACTCCTGGCTCACCGACATGGACGGTGTGCTGGTCCACGAGGAGGCCGCGCTGCCCGGCGCCGCCGAGTTCATCTCCGCGCTGCAGCAGTTCGGGCGCCCGTTCCTGGTGCTGACCAATAACTCCATCTTCACCCCGCGCGACCTGCGCGCCCGCCTCTCGCGCAGCGGGATCGACATCCCCGAGGAATCCATCTGGACCAGCGCACTGGCCACGGCGCGCTTCCTCGCCGAGCAGCAGCCGGGAGCGGCCGCGTACGTCATCGGGGAGGCGGGGCTCACCAGCGCGATGCACGACGAGGGCTTCATCCTCGCGGACTCGGACGTCGAGTTCGTGGTGCTGGGGGAGACCCGCACCTATTCCTTCGAGGCGATCACCCGTGCGATCCGGCTGATCACCGGCGGGGCGAAGTTCATCGCCACCAACCCGGACGTCACGGGCCCCAGCGCCGAGGGCCCGCTGCCGGCCACGGGGTCGGTCGCAGCGATGATCACCGCCGCCACCGGGATCCGCCCCTACTACATCGGCAAGCCCAACCCGCTGATGATGCGCACCGCGCTGAACCGGATCGGGGCCCACTCCGAGACCTCCATCATGATCGGCGACCGAATGGACACCGACGTGAAGTCCGGGCTCGAGGCCGGGATGCGCTCGGTGCTGGTGCTGACCGGCTCCACCCGCCGAGAGGAGATCGCGCTGTACCCGTACCGGCCCACGGCCGTGCTCGACGGGATCGCCGATGTGGTCCCGCTGGTCGAGGAGCTGACCCCGATCGAGTCCGTGGAGCTCGACGAGGACTGACCGCGGTGGGCCCCGACGGGGCGGACGGAGGGCCCCGGCCGGGCCGTGGACGCGGGGACGTCCCGCCCGTGCCGCATGAGAGGATGGAGGCCATGTTGCGCTGGCTCACGGCCGGGGAATCCCACGGCCCCTCCCTCATCTCCCTGCTCGACGGCGTCCCCGCCGGCATCGAGCTGACCAGTGACGATCTGAAGGCGGCACTTGCGCGGCGCCGGCTCGGCCACGGCCGCGGCAGCCGTCAGAAGTTCGAACAGGACGTGCTGACCATCCACGGCGGACTCCGCCACGGGCTCACCCTGGGCTCGCCGCTGGCGATCGAGATCGCGAACTCCGAGTGGCCGAAGTGGGAGAAGGTGATGAGCGCCGATCCGGTCCCCCGCGAGGACCTGCTGATCGACGCCGGCACCGGTGACGAGCGTGAGATCGCCCGCAACCGGCCGCTGTCCCGGCCGCGCCCCGGCCACGCCGACCTCTCGGGGATGCTCAAGTACGACCACGAGGAGGCCCGGCCGATCCTCGAGCGTGCGAGCGCCCGGGAGACGGCCGCACGAGTCGTCGCCGGCCGGGTCGCCGCCGCACTGCTCGAGCAGACCGCCGGCATCCGACTCGTCTCGCACACCCTGCAGGTCGGTGGGGTGCGGGTGCCGGAGGGTGCGGAGCTGCCCGGCCCGGACGACGCCCCGTCCCTCGACGCGGATCCGCTGCGCTGCTTCGACCCCGCCACCTCGTCCGCGATGGTCGAGGAGGTCGACGCCGCGAAGTCCGACGGGGACACCCTCGGCGGTGTCGTGGAGGTGCTCGCCTACGGGGCTCCCGTGGGGCTCGGCTCGCACATCCAGTGGGACCGGCGGCTGGACGGCCGGCTCGCCCAGGCGATCATGTCGATCCAGGCCATGAAGGGCGTCGAGATCGGGGACGGCTTCACCACCGCCGGCCGCCGCGGCTCCGCCGCCCATGACGAGATCCTCGCTGCGGACGACACCTCCGGCACCTTCCCGCGCGTGACCAACCGGGCCGGCGGCATCGAGGGCGGCATGACCAACGGCCAGGTGATCCGGGTGCGCGGGGCCCTGAAGCCGATCTCCACCGTGCCCCGCGCCCTGCGCACCGTCGACGTCTCCACCGGGGAGCAGACCACCGCCAACCATCAGCGCTCCGACACCTGCGCCGTCGCACCGGCCGCCGTGATCGCCGAGGCCGTGGTGGCGCTCACCCTCGCCGATGCCCTGCTGGAGAAGACCGGTGGCGACTCCGTGGCCGAGATCCGAGCCCACCTGGAGGGGACCCGGGCTCTGCAGTCGGCGCTGACCGACCGCCGGCCGGACCCCGCTCCGTGACGGGCCCCCTCGCCATCCTCATCGGCCCGATGGCCGCGGGGAAGACCAGCATCGGGCGCGCCCTCGCCGCCCGGCTCGAGGTCCCTTTCGCAGATCTCGACGCCCTGGTCGTCGAGTCCGACGGCCGGTCCATACCGGAGATCTTCGCCGCCGACGGCGAGAGCGCCTTCCGGGAGCTCGAGGCGGCGACCCTCGCCCGAGCCCTGCGTGAGCACCCCGGAGTGCTGTCCCTGGGCGGGGGCGCGCCGCTGCACCCCGAGTCCCGGGAGCGGCTGCGCGGCGCCCCGGTGATCTGGCTCGACGTGGACGAGGCCGTCGCCGCCCGCCGGATCGCGCACGGCGCGGGCCGCCCGCTGCTGCAGGGCGAGGACCCGATGTCCCGCTGGCGGGAGCTGGCCGTCCAGCGCGCCCCCTGCTACCGCGAGCTCGCGGCGCTGCGCATCGACTCCGGCCACGGCACTCCCGCCGGTGTGGCCCGCTCCATCCTCCGCGCCCTGCGCGAGACCTCCACGACCCATCCCGAGAAGGAGCGCCCATGAGCACCACGGTCATCCCGGTGACCACGCCGACCGGCGGCTACGACGTGCACGTCGGCCGCGGTCTGCTCGCCGACCTCCCCACCCTCGTGCCCGAGGGTGTGCGACGGATCGTCATCGTGCACCAGCCGAGCCTGCGCGACGTCGCCGAGCAGGTGCGCGCCGCGATCGCCGAGACCGGTCGGCAGGCCTTCGCCGCCGAGGTCCCCGACGGCGAGGAGGCGAAGACCGCGCAGGTCGCCGGATTCCTCTGGGGCGTGTGCGGGCAGGCCGAGATCGGCCGCGGCGATCTCGTGATCGGCCTGGGCGGCGGCGCCGCGACGGATCTGGCCGGCTTCGTCGCCGCCTCCTGGCTGCGCGGGGTCGACGTCCTCCAGGTGCCCACCACGGTCGCCGCGATGGTCGACGCGGCCGTGGGCGGCAAGACCGGCATCAACACCTCCGAGGGCAAGAACCTCGTCGGCGCCTTCCACCCGCCGATCGCGGTGGTCGCGGACCTCGACGTGCTGGGCGGGCTCGGTGCGAACGACGTCGCCGCAGGGCTCGCCGAAGCCGTCAAGGCCGGTTTCATCGAGGACGCGCGCATCCTGGAGCTCGTCGAGCAGGACCCCGCCGCGGTCCTCGACGTCACCTCCGAGCAGTTCCGCGAGGTCGTCGAACGCGCGATCCGTGTCAAGGCCCGCGTGGTCTCGGCGGATCTGCGTGAGTCGGGCGAGCGCGAGATCCTCAACTACGGCCACACCCTGGCCCACGCCATCGAGCGCAACGAGCGCTACCAGTGGCGCCACGGCGCCGCGGTGAGCATCGGCATGATGTTCGCCGCCGAGATCTCCCACCTCGCCGGCAAGCTCTCCGAGGCGGACGTCGACCGCCACCGTCGTGTCCTGACCTCCCTCGGCCTGCCCACCACCTACCGTGACCGGCAGTGGCCGAAGCTCGAGGACGCCATGAAGCGGGACAAGAAGACCCGCGCCGGCCTGCTGCGCTTCGTGGTGCTGGATCGGATCGGGAAGGTCTCCCGCCTCGAGGGTCCCGATCCGGCACTGCTGCTGTCCGCCTACGCCGCGATCACGGAGGAGTGAGCACCCGATGAGCGAACATCCCCAGGACGAG
>DATGUQ010000261.1:0-9746 GCA_035301145.1 Brachybacterium sp.
GTGCGCACCCGGGACCTGGTGCTGGACCTGGTGGTGCTGCCGCGAGGCGACTGGCACTACAAGGACGAGGACGAGCTCGAGGGTGCCGAGCGCACCGGCTACTTCTCCCCCGAGGAGACCGAGCGGATCCGGGCGGCGGGCCGGCAGGCGGAGGAGCACATCGCCGACTGGCGGTACCCGTTCTCCGCCGGCTACGAGTACTTCTTCCCGGATCCGTCCTGGCCGCTGCCGCCGCTGCCCGCGCACTACACCTGGGATCTGGACCTCACGCGACGGTGAACCGGAACCGCGCGGTCGCCGCGTCCCCGGGTGGCAGGATGGAGGCCATGGCATCCGAGAATCTCACTCGCGACGAGGCCCGCAGCCGCGCCTCGTTCCTCAGCACCGACTCCTACGACATCCGCCTGGACCTCACCACGGACGAGCGGACCTTCCTCACCGAGACGACCCTGCGCTTCTCCTCCAGCGAGGCGCGGCCCACCTTCGTGGACCTCATCGCGCAGTCCGTGGAGGAGATCGAGCTCAACGGCGAGCTGCTGGCCGATCCCGCCTCTCGCTTCGACGGCGCCCGGGTGCGACTGCCCGAGCTCGCCGAAGGCGCGAACACGCTGCGCGTCCTCGCCACCGGTCGGTACATGAACACCGGTGAGGGCCTGCACCGCTTCGTGGACCCGGTCGACGACGAGGTCTACCTCTACACGCAGTTCGAGGTCTCCGACGCCCGCCGCATGTTCGCCTGCTTCGAGCAGCCCGATCTGAAGGCCACCTATGCCCTGACCGTCACCGCTCCCGCGCACTGGCGCGTCATCTCCAACGCCCCCACCCCGACCCCGTCGGCCGCAGCGGACGGGGTCGCGACCTGGGCGTTCGAGCCCACCGAGCGGATCTCCACCTACCTCGTTGCCCTGATCGCCGGGAACTACCAGGGCGGCACCGGGGAGGTCACCAGCCGTGACGGCCGCACGATCCCGATGGGTGTGTTCGCCCGCGCCTCGCTCGCCGAGCACGTGGACGCCCGCGCCGTGATCGACGTGACGAAGGCCGGCATCGACTTCTACGAGGAGGCCTTCGACCAGGACTTCCCGTTCCGCAAGTACGACCAGGTGTTCGTGCCGGAGTACAACATGGGCGCGATGGAGAACCCCGGCGCGATCACCTACGTCGAGTCCTACGTCTTCCGCTCGGACGTCTCCGACGCGATCCGCGAGCGGCGCGACCTGACGATCCTGCACGAGCTCGCCCACATGTGGTTCGGGGACCTGGTCACGATGCGCTGGTGGGATGATCTGTGGCTGAACGAGTCCTTCGCCGAGTACGCCTCGACGCTCGCCAGCGCCGAGGTCACCCGCTGGAGCGACGCCTGGACCACCTTCGCCCTCTCGGAGAAGGGCTGGGCCTACCAGCAGGACCAGCTGCCCTCGACCCACCCGATCGTCGCCGACATGGTCGACTTCGAGGCGGTCGAGACGAACTTCGACGGCATCACCTACGCCAAGGGCGCCTCCGCGCTGCGCCAGCTGGTGGCCTACGTGGGCCGGGAGGAGTTCTTCGCCGGGGTGCGCGCCTATTTCGCGAAGCACGCCTGGGGGAACACCGAGCTCACCGATCTGCTGGTGGAGCTCGAGGCCACCAGCGGCCGCGAGCTGAGCAGCTGGGCCGAGCTGTGGCTGCAGCGGTCCGGGGTGAACACCCTGCGCCCCGTGATCGAGCGCGACGGCGAGGGGACCGTCACCCGCTTCGCGATCGCGCAGGAGGCGCCCGAGGAGCACCCGACCCTGCGCCCGCACCGGCTCCAGGTGGGCGGGTTCTCGCTGCGCGACGGCGCCCTGGTGCGCACCGAGACCGTCGAGCTCGACGTCGACGGGGAGCTCACCGAGGTGCCGGCCCTGGCCGGGAAACATGCGGACCTGTGGCTGCTCAACGACGGCGACCTCACCTACGCGAAGGTGCGGCTGGATGCGCAGTCCCTGACCGTTGCGATGGAGCACCTGCGCGATCTCGACGACTCCCTCGCGCGCACGCTGCTGTGGTCCGCCGCCTGGGACATGGTCCGCGACGGCGAGCTGCCCAGCCGCCGCTACCAGCAGCTGGTGCTCGCGAACCTCACCGGAGAGGCCTCCTCCTCCGTGGTGCGCGCCCTGCTGCAGCAGCTCGAGACGGTCGCGGGCCCGTACGCTGCGGTCGACCAGCGGGAGCTGCGCACCGAGCAGGCGGCGAGCGCCGTCTGGGAGCTCGCCGAGGCGGCGGAGGCCGGCTCCGACCAGCAGCTGCAGCTCGTGGAGAGCTTCGCCCGCCTCGCGCGCTCCGAGGAGCACCGCCACACGCTCGAGGGCCTGCTGGGCGGGACGGTGACCCTGCCCGGCCGGGAGATCGACACCGATCTGCGCTGGAAGCTGGTGATCTCCCTGGCGGTGCTCGGCGGGATCGACGCCGCCGGGATCGATGAGCAGCTCGCCGCCGACGACACCCAGTCGGGCCGCAAGCACGCGCTGACCGCCCGGGCCGCACTGCCCACGGAGGCCGCCAAGGCGAAGGCGTGGCGCCGCACGGTCGAGAAGGACACGCTCGCGAACGAGTCGGTCACCGCGGTGATCCAGGGCTTCCGCCGCGTCACCGACGAGACCCTGCTGGCGCCGTACCGGCAACGCTACTTCGACATGGTCTCGCGGGTGTGGGCGGAGCGCTCGAACGAGATCGCGACCCGCATCGTGGCCGGCTTCTTCCCGCACTCCTACGGCGGTCGGGGTGTGCTCGACGCCGCCGACCAGTGGCTGGCCGAGGCCGAGGAGGCGCCCTTCGGTCTGCGCCGCATCATCATCGAGGGTCGGGACACCGTGGCCCGGCAGGAGAAGGTGCGCGCCGCGGACCTCCCCTGAGCCGGCAGGGCGGGGTGGGACGGTGACCCACCTCGCCCAGCGCCGCCCCAGACACCGCCCGCCTCGGGAGCTATCGTCGAAACCATGTTGGACGACCCCCTGGACCCGGGCGAGCTCATCGCCGCCCCCACCGCCGACGACGCGCTGACGCTGATGGACCAGCTGGTGCGCTGGCTGGCCACCAGCGGCGTCAAGATCGTGATCATCATGCTGGCCGCCACGTTGCTCAGCGTCGCGGCCGGCTGGTTCCTGCGCCGCTTCTTCCGCACGATGGTGCAGTCCGGTGCGAAGATCTCGACCGTCACCGGGACCGTCATCCGCCGCGACCCGAAGTCGCAGCGGGCCGCGCAGGCCCGCCGTGAGCAGCGGGCCAGCACCCTGTCCAACGTCGCGAGGAACATCGCGCACGTGATGATCTGGGCGATCGCCGCGATGATGATCCTCTCCGAGATCGGGGTGAACATCGCCCCCGTGATCGCGAGCCTCGGTGTGGTCGGGCTGGCGGCCGGCATCGGCGCGCAGACGATCATCAAGGACGTCGTCGCCGGTGTGGTGATGCTCTTCGAGGACATCGTCGCCGTGGGCGACTGGGTGGACCTCGAGTACGCCGAGGGCACGGTCGAGTCGATCAACCTGCGCGCCACCCAGGTGCGCGGCATCGACGGGGTGCTGTGGACCGTGCGCAACGGCGAGATCATCCGCGTGGGCAACTACGCGCGGGGCTTCTCGACCGCGGTGGTCGTCCTCGACATCGACGCGGAGGCGGACGACGAGCTGGTCACCCAGGTCGTGGAGAAGGTCGCCGGCGAACTCACCGAGGACCCGGAGTGGAGCGAGACCGTGCTCTCCCCCGCCTCGCTGACCGGCATCCTCGACGTCGACGGCAACCGCTACCAGCGACGGGTCACGATCGAGACCGCCCCGGGCCAGCAGTGGGGCGTCGAGCGCGAGCTGCGGGCCCGTATCCGTGCCGGCTTCTCCGACGCCGACATCGCCTTCGCCATGCCCCGATTCGTCGAGACCGCGCAGAAGTGACCCCGCACGTCCCACACCCCGTTCCCGGAGGTTCCCCGTCATGACCAGTCCCGACCCGCAGCCCGCACGGCTCAGCTTCTACGAGGCCGTCGGCGGTCACGAGACCTTCGCGCGCCTCGTGGACCGCTTCTACGAGGGCGTCGCCGACGATCCCGAGCTGCGGCCGATGTACCCCGAGGAGGACCTCACCGGAGCCAAGCACCGCCTGTGCACCTTCCTCGAGCAGTACTGGGGCGGGCCGAAGACGTACGGCGCCGAGCGCGGCCATCCGCGGCTGCGGATGCGGCACGCCGTCTTCCCGGTCTCGCCGTCGGCGCGGGACGCCTGGCTGCGTCACATGCGCACCGCCCTGGACTCCCTGGAGCTGGCGCCGCTGCACGAGCAGACGCTCTGGGACTACCTCGATCGGGCCGCGCAGTCGCTGGTGAACACGGTCGACGGCGGCGAGGCCCCGGCCGCCGGGCAGGCGGTGCCCGGCCGGCTGAGCTGAGGGCCCCGGGGTCAGTCCCGGAAGCGCAGCGGCTCGGCGCGGAAGGCCTCGAGCCCCGCGCGGGTCCCCTGCTCCAGCCGCACCGGCGCCTCGGTCCCCGCGTCGATCAGCACCACCACGGTGCGGGCGCGGGCGTAGGGCGCGGCGCCCTCGGGGTCGTCGCGGGTGAGCACCAGGTAGTCCACGCTCAGGCTCGCCCCACCGATCCGCGAGAGCCACAGCCTCACCACCACCCCGTCGCGACGGTGCCCGAGCGGTCGCGCGTACTCGATCCGCTGCGAGGCGATGACGGTGCTCAGCGCGGCGCCGGCCCCGCTGACCGGAAGCGCCGCCGGGGGTTGCGGCGCGCCGAGCGCGACCTGCTCGGCGGGCGGCTGCCAGAAGGCGGCGATGCGCGCCTCCTCGAGCAGACGCACCATCGCGGCGTTGTTCACGTGCCCGTAGGCGTCCAGGTCCGTCCACCGGACCGGGACCGGGACGTCCATCGGCCCGGGCGTGAGATCGGGTGCACCGGCGGTGTTCGGGGAGGACATGGTTCTCATCCTAGAGGCCGCGAACAGTACGATCGGGTCCATGACGTTCCCCCGCACCGATCCCTCGGAGATCGCCGCCGGTCTGGTGGACCTGCTGGACCTGCGCGAGATCGCGCCGTCCGGGGAGTTCTCCACCCCCGCCACCGTCGCCGCGTACCAGGGCGAGTCCTCCCCGCATCCCGGAGGGCACGTCTTCGGCGGTCAGGTGATGGGGCAGGCGGTGACCGCGGTGGGGCGCACCGTCTCCGCCGAGCGGCGCATCCACTCGATGTACTCCTACTTCCTCGCGCCGGGCGATCCCGCGCACCCGATCCGCTTCCAGGTCGATGCGCTGCGCGACGGCGGCTCCTTCTCGGTGCGCCGCGTGCTGGCCACCCAGCCGGGCACGGAGGCCGACGAGGAGGAGCGCACGATCCTGGCGATGACCGCCTCGTTCCAGGAGATGCAGGACGGTCTCGAGCACCAGGAGCGCGCCCCCGAGGCGCCGGCCCCCGAGGGGCTCCCCACCACGGCCGAGGTGCTCTCCGGGATCGACCATCCGGTGGCGCGGTACTGGGCCACGCAGCGCCCCATCGACATCCGGCACGTCACCGATCCGATCTACCTGCGGCCCGATCCCGCCTCGGACACCGCGGACACGCAGATGGTGTGGATGCGCACGCTCGCGCCGGTCGAGGCGGAGCCGTTGCTGCACGATGCGATCCTGGCCTTCGCGAGCGACTACACCCCCTTCGAGCCGATCCTGCGCCGGCAGGGGCTGAGCTGGATCACGCCGGGGCTGAAGATGGCGACGATCGACCACGCCATCTGGTGGCACACGCACGTCGACGCCAACGAGTGGCTGCTGTACGTGCAGCGCTCCCCCTCCGCCTCGGGCGGGCGCGGCCTGACCCACGGCCAGGTCTTCGACCGGTCCGGGGACCTGGTCGCGACCGTCACCCAGGAGGGCATGATCCGGGCGCGGCCGAAGGGCTGAGCTCGGCGGGCGCTGAGCCCGGCGGCTCGGCCCCGCCTCTCACCCCATGGCCTCACGTGCGGCCTGCTGGGCGCGGGGCAGCGCCTCGGCGGCGTCGGTGTCGCCGAGGAAGACCTCGGCGATGATCGGCATCGCCGCACCGGTTGCGGTCGCCGAACGCTCACCGACCTCGGGCCGGGCGACGGCCTCGGGCACCTCGATCACCGTCACGTCCACACCGGCGGCCTCCCAGCTCTCCTCCCAGGCCCCGCGCAGGTCCCGGTGCGCGGGGATCCCGAGCCGGTTCTCCGCCAGCGGGCGCTGACCTTCGGCCCCACCGAGCCAGCTCAGCAGCTCGGCGATCGCCTTCTCCCGCTCCTCGTCCTGCGGGTCGACGCCGAGCGCGGCGATCGAATGCACCAGCGGCCGCGGCCCCTCCGGCCCGGCGACGACGGGATGGACGCCCCACTCGAAGGCGCCGTCGATCTCCTCGGCGAGCGTGTGCAGATCGTAGGTCCCCGTCTGCAGCAGACCGAGCTTGCCCTGCAGGAAGAGCGTCCTGCACAGGGTCGGGTCCTCGACGGCGTCCTCGCCGTCCGGGGCCAGGTGGGCGGAGACCAGGTCCGCGAGGTACTGCACCGCCGCGATGCCCTCCTCCGAGGCGAAGGTGACGGTGCCGTCCTCGTCCTGCCAGCTGCCTCCTTCGGCGGCGATGAACGGCCCCAGCACCGCGGTGCGGTCGGGATGGGCGCTGAACCCGAAGGTCCTGCGGGACCCGGGATCGAAGCCCTCGTCGTCGGGTCTGCGCCCCTCCCCGTCGACCGTGAGGGCGTGGGAGAGCTCCCGCAGCGGATCCGAGGAGGCCTCCGTGTCGAAGCTCAGGGCCGAGGCGTCCCCCTCCACGGCGGCGACGAGACCCTCGTGGGCCACCAGGATGCTCTGCTCCCACACCTGCGGCACTCCCCACAGGCCCGACTCGAGGCGGTAGAGGTCCGTCGCCGCGCTCTCCCAGTGGGCGGTCCCGTCCCCCAGGAGCTCGCCGATCTCCAGCAGCATCCCGCTGGCCTGCGCCTGGGCGAGGTTGGCCGTGTTCATCCAGAGCACATCGGGCATGTCGCCAGAGGCCACGTCCAGCGGAAGCTGCTCCCAGTAGTCCTCCCAGCTCAGCACCTCGAGGTCGACCTCGATGCCGGTGGAGTCGGTGAACGCGGCCAGCGACTCCTCGTAGGCGGTCGCCGCGGACTCGCTCCACACCCGCATCCGCAGCGAGTCCCCCTCCTCGAGCTCCGCGGGCGCGTCGCCGGAGCACCCGGCGAGGGCCCCCACCCCCGCCATTCCCATCGCGGCGGTGGACAGCAGGAGCTGGCGGCGGGTCGGCACGGGCGCGGAACCTTTCGTACGGGTGCGGCGGGTCGGCAGAGGCTCGATGATCTCATCCCGGGCGCCGATCCCGCCCAGCACCGCCTCGATCAGCGCGTCCGTGTCGCGCAGCCGCTCCGTGGGGGCTTTCCACCGGGTCGCCGCGCCCGGGCGCTCTGCCTGCGACAATGGTGGGGCACCGCGGGGGCGGTGCCCACAGCTGAGCAGACGCACGGAGGCGCCCGATGGGCAGCGACGCACGGACCGGGGAGATGCCGGCCCTTCCCGAGGACACCGTCGATCTCGGGGAACGACTCGACCCGGTCCGCACCCTGCTGCGCCGTGCCGCCGCCGGGGACCGGCGCGCCGCCGCCGCGCTCGTCGACGTGCTCGGTCCCCGCATCCACGGGCTCGCCGTGCACGTCACCGGGTCCTCCGCGCGTGCGGAGGGGCTCGCTGTGACCGTGCTGCGCTCCTGCCTGCGGGACGCCGGGCAGCTCGCCACCAGCGGGCTGCCGGGCGAGGCCGCGGTGCTGGACCGGGCCCGCCGCGCCGCCGTGGCCACGCACCCCACCGGCGACGTCCGCTCGCTGGCCGGGCCCGCTCCCGTGGCCGATCGCACCAGCGACCGTCGGGAGGTGGACGTGCTGCGGGTGCTGCTGGAGCGCCCGCCCGCGCAGCGCGCCCTGGTCGAGTCCGCGGCGCAGGGGCGCTTCCCCTACGAGGGCGATGCCCGGCGAGGAGCCGCTGTGACCCTGTCCGAGGTGCTCGACGCCCTGGTCCCCTTCGGCGGTCCTCCCGATCCCGAGACACGGGCGCTGAGCGCGCTGGACGCCCTGGCCCTGGCCGATGCGGGAGAGCGGCTGCGGCTGCGCGAGCTGACCCGCGTCCCGGAGACGGTCGGCATCCACCGCCGCGCCATCGAGGCGGCCGCCCGTCTCGCCCTGCTCACCGCGGTGCCCCCGTCGAGGGACCTGCGCGCGGCGGTGCTCGAGGGCGTCGGTGCCCCCGCTGCGGCGCCGGCGCCGGGCCCGTCCGCCTCGCCGGGCCTCGCGCCGACGGAGGCGGAGCCGGCCTACGGCGGGAGCTATGCGACGCCGGTGCTCGGCACCGACACGCAGCGCCGCGTCGTCGGTCCCCCGCCCGTGGCGGGCGGGTTGCACGGGACCGGGACGGCGCCCTCCGCCGGCTCTGCGGCCACGCCCGACTCCGCGTCCGCCCCGCCGCAGGGGTCGCACGCCTCCGCCCCCGCCCCGGCCTTCGCCTTCCGCTCCACCGACGAGAAGGAGCGCTCCCGGCGCCACCGCAGGCGGGAGAAGCGGCGAGCCCGCGCCGGGGCGCAGCGTGCCCCGTGGCTGTCCCGGTCCCTCGCCGCCGTGGCCCTGATCGCGGCCCTGGTGCTGGGCGGGCTGCTGCTGGACAGCCACCGGCAGCTTCAGGACTCGGAGGCGTTCACCGCGGTCTGGGCCGAGCGCGCCGTGAGCCCGGGCGCCGAGCTCGTGCCGGGGATCAGCGACAACGGGACCTGGCAGGCGGTCCTCGCCGAGGACGGGGTCGCCCTGCGCGCCGAGGGCGTCGTGGGCTGGGAGGGCGAGGTGCTCGAGCTGTGGGGCGAGAGCGACGGCACCCCGCGCAGCTACGGCGTGCTCGAGGTCGGCGCGGACGGGACCGTCGAGTTCACCTCGGCGATGACCGACCAGCGGCTGTTCGTGACCCGCGAGATGCCGCCCGGCAGCGAGTCCGGCACCCCCTCCTCCCGGGTCGTCGCCGACCTCGACCCCGAGGCGATCGCCGCGGAGGGGTCCTGAGCCCCGGCACCGACGGCGACGGGCCCCCGCGCACCGGAGTGAGCGGAGGCCCGTCGTCCCCACGGCCGGCAGCGGCCGCGAGCGCGGTCAGTCGCGGGTCAGGCGACGGTAGGTCACGCGGTGCGGGCGAGCGGCCTCCTCGCCCAGGCGCTGGACCTTGTTGGCCTGGTAGGACTCGAAGTTGCCCTCGAACCAGTACCACCTGGCCGGGTCCTTCTCGGTGCCCTCGTAGGCCAGGATGTGGGTGGCAACGCGGTCCAGGAACCAGCGGTCGTGGGAGACCACCACGGCGCAGCCCGGGAACTCCAGCAGTGCGTTCTCGAGCGAACCGAGGGTCTGGACGTCCAGGTCGTTGGTGGGCTCGTCCAGCAGCAGCAGGTTGCCGCCCTGCTTGAGGGTCAGCGCCAGGTTCAGGCGGTTGCGCTCGCCACCGGAGAGCACCCCGGCCTTCTTCTGCTGGTCGGGGCCCTTGAAACCGAACTGGGAGACGTAGGCGCGCGAGGGGATCTCGACCTTGCCGACCTGGATGAAGTCGTGACCGTCGGAGACCACCTCCCACAGGCTCTTGTCGGGATCGATGTTCTCGCGGTTCTGGTCGACGTAGCTGATCTTCACCGACTGGCCGATCTCCAGCTGACCGTCATCCAGCGGCTCCAGCCCCACGATGGTCTCGAACAAAGTGGTCTTGCC
>DATGUQ010000262.1:0-15007 GCA_035301145.1 Brachybacterium sp.
CCAGATCATCGACAACCGCGCCCTGGACGAGGCCATCGACCGCGTCTCCATGGGACCGCAGCGGTACTCGAAGGTGATGACCGAGCGCGAGCGCCAGATGACCGCGTACCACGAGGGCGGGCACGCCCTGGTCGCCGCGGCGATGAACAACTCCGCCCCGGTCACCAAGGTGACGATCCTGCCGCGCGGCCGCGCCGGCGGCTACACGATGGTGGTGCCCACCCAGGACCGCAACTACCAGTCCCGCAACGAGCTGCTGGACCGGCTCGCCTACGCCATGGGCGGCTACGCGGTCGAGGAGAGCATCTTCCACGACGTCACCACCGGCCCCAGCTCGGACCTGCAGAACGCGACCAAGATCGCGCGCACCATGGTGATGCAGCTGGGTATGAGCGACTCGGTCGGCCAGGTCGCGCTCTCCGGCGACCAGGACGAGGTCTTCGTGGGTATGCAGCAGGGGCAGACCCCCCGCTTCAGCGCGGAGACCGCGAGCCTGATCGACCAGGAGGTGCGGGAGCTGCTGGACACCGCTCTGGACGAGGCCTGGTCGGTGATCGTGGACAACCGCCACGTGCTGGACCGCCTGGTCGAGGAGCTGCTGGAGCGCGAGACCCTGGGCGAGCACGAGCTCGCCGAGATCTTCCGCGACGTGAAGAAGCAGCCGCCGCGCGAGGTCTGGGTCTCCAGCGCCGAGCGCCCCGCACTGGCCGCTCCGTCCGTCGGCAGCACCACCACCGCGACGGGCACCGAGGAGCACGACGCCGGCGAGCCGCTGCAGCCGAACCCGCCCGAGCTGCCCCACCCGGGCGGTGAGGGACCGCAGATCCCCGGCGCGCCGCACGGCGGCGAGCCGGGCTCCGGTTCCGGCTCCGGCGGCTACGGCTACGACACCGCCGAGGGGACGGAACGCTGAGATGGCCGTGGACCAGCCCCGCATCGAAGCGGCCGTGAGGGAGATCCTCTCAGCGATCGGCGAGGACCCGGACCGCGACGGCCTCGTGGAGACCCCCGCACGGGTCGCCCGCATGTACGCCGAGGTCTTCCAGGGTCTCGCCCAGGACGCGAGCGTCCCGCTGTCGACGACGTTCGACATCGACCACCAGGAGCTCGTGCTGGTGCGGGACATCGCCTTCTACTCCATGTGCGAGCACCATCTGCTGCCCTTCCACGGCACCGCCCACGTCGGGTACATCCCCGGCGCGGGAGCGGTCACCGGACTGAGCAAGCTCGCACGCCTGGTGGACGTCTACGCCCGGCGCCCCCAGGTGCAGGAGCGGCTGACCTCCCAGATCGCGGACGCCCTGATGGGCGAGCTCGGTGCCGCCGGGGCGATCGTCGTCATCGAGGCCGAGCACATGTGCATGTCGATGCGCGGCGTCCGCGCCGCCGGCGCCCGCACCGTCACCAGCGCGGTGCGGGGGATGCTGCGGGAGAACCCGAGCACCCGCGGCGAGGCCATGGCACTCATCCACGGGAGGTGAGCCCCCGGTCATGAGCGTGCCAGTGACGAGCTCCGCGCAGCGGCCGCGCCGCCCCGCCGGCCTGCCGGACGTGCCGGTCGACGAGGGCACCCTGGTGATGGGCGTCCTGAACGTCACTCCGGACTCCTTCTCCGACGGGGGCGCGCACGCCGCCCCGCCCGCCGCGATCGCGCACGGCCGCCGCCTGGTGTCCGAGGGGGCGTCGATCGTCGACGTCGGAGGGGAGTCGACCCGGCCCGGCGCTCCCCGGGTCGACGAGGACGAGGAGCTGCGCCGCGTGCTGCCGGTCGTCTCCGCACTCGCCGCCGAGGACGTCGTGGTCAGCGTGGACACCATGCGTGCCTCCGTCGCCGCGGCGAGCGTCGAGGCCGGCGCCCTCATCGTCAACGACGTCTCCGCCGGGCGGGCCGACCGGGACATGGGCCGCGAGGCGGCACGGCTGCGCACCCGACTGGGCACGCCGCCGGTCTTCATCGCGATGCACTGGCGCGGGCACAGCGACGTGATGAACGAGCTGGCCGTCTACGAGGACGTGGCGCGCGACAGCGCCGCCGAGCTGGCCGAGCGCCTGACCGCGCTGCGGGACGCCGGGGTCGAGGACCGCTTCCTCGTCGTCGACCCCGGCCTGGGGTTCTCCAAGACCGGCGAGCAGAACTGGGACGTGCTGGCCGGCTGGGAGAGGCTCGACGCCCACGGGCTGCCGATCCTCATCGGCGCCTCCCGCAAACGCTTCGTGGGCGCGCTCGGCGTGGACCGCGACCTCGCGACCGCCGCGATCAGCGCCTACAGCGCCGAGCACGGCGCCTGGGCGGTGCGGGTGCACGACGTCGCGCCCTCCCTCGCCGCCGTACGGGTGGGCGACCGACTGCGCCGGAGCATCCACCGATGAGCGCGCTGACGGGAGAGCCGCTCGCGGACCCGGGGCGCCTGGACCGCATCGAGGTGACCGGGATCCGCGCCTGGGCCCACCACGGCGTGCTGGAGGACGAGACCCGACTGGGGCAGCAGTTCCTCGCCGATGTGACCCTGCACCTGTCCACCGCCCCCGCGGGCCGGGCCGACGCGCTGGGACGCACCGTGAACTACGCGGAGGTGGCCCACGCCGTCCACGAGGAGCTCACCGCCGGTCCCTGGGCGCTGGTGGAGACCCTCGCCGAGCGGATCGCCGAGCGGATCCTCACCGACACCGGGAACCCCCTCGTGCGCCGGGTCGGGGTGCGGGTCCACAAACCGGCCGCTCCCGTCGGCCTGCCCGTCGACGACGTCACCGTGAGCATCGAGCGGGACGCCCCGCCGGTGCCCGCCGTGCTCGCCCTGGGCACCAACCTCGGCGACCGCGCCGCGCACCTGCGCGCCGCCCTCGAGCTGCTGGCCGGGACCGAGGGCATCGAGGTGGACTGGACCGGGCCAGTGCTCGAGACCGCGCCCGTGGGCGGTCCCGCGGAGCAGGGCGCCTTCCTGAACTCCGTGATCGGGGTGCGCACCGCCCTGGGCCCCTTCGCGCTGCTGGAGACCGCCCACCGCGCCGAGCGCGCCGCCCGCCGGGAGCGCCTGGTGCGCTGGGGACCGCGCACCCTCGACGTCGACGTGATCACCTACGGCGACTGGACCAGCCGGGACGAGACCCTCACCGTCCCGCACCCGCGCGCCCACCTGCGTGCCTTCGTGCTCGCACCCTGGCACGCCGCCCGGCCCGACGCCGAGCTGCCCGGCCACGGCCCCCTCGCACCGCTGCTGGCGGCGGCCGCGGACCGCGAGGGGCTGCGGCCCGGCCCCGAGGTCGAGGGGTACGGGATCCCGTGAGGCCGCTGAACGTGCCGGCGCTGGTGCTGATCCTGGTGATCGGGGCCGGGTTCGGGGTGCAGATGCTGGAGACCTTCGCGTCCCGCGGCCACTCCCTGCCGCTGGCCGGATGGCTCACCACCGTGGTGCTGCTGGTGCTGAGCGCCGTGCTGCTGACGTTCGGGCTGCCGCTGCGGCGTTACATGCTCGAGAGCGAGGAGCGCCGCGAGCGCCCGAGCCTCGCCCCGCGGCGCCACCAGATCGACCTGCCCACCGCCTACCGCACCGTGCTGCTGGCCCGGGCCTGCGCCTACACCGGCGCCGTGGTGGGCGGGATCTTCACCGGCCAGGCGCTGTTCCTGATCCTGTCCGGCACCGGCGACCCGTGGCGGGGCATCCTGCCCACCGCCGCAGCCGCTGTCGCGGGGATCGTGCTGGGCGTGCTGGGCGTCGTCGTCGAACGCTGGGGCAAGCTCCCGCCCGAGGACGGGGAGGGGACGGCCGAGGGCGCGGGGGCCGGCAGCTGAGCCGTTCGTCGATGACTCCGCCGGAGGCCCCCGACCTCCGCAGGACCACGCACCCACTCCCGACGGAGCCGTGCGGGCACGCGGGATGACACGATGGTCACCATGACCTCAGCGAGCGATCCCCACGAACCGCCCGTCGCCCCCGCCCCACCGCCCGAGGACGCGACGGCGGCGGTTCCCGCCGCGCCCGCAGAGCCGGCCCGTACCCTCTCGGACGACCCCGCCGGGCTGCTCGGCGCGGAGATGCTGCGCCCGGTCTCCCCGAAGCTCGTCCCCGCTCGATACGTGGGCGGGATCGCCGGCAACGTCTTCTGGCTGCTGCTGGCGATCGCCGCGGTCGTGGGCACCGTGCTGACCGGGTGGTGGTGGATCGCGGCCTGCGGACTGCTGCCGCTCGCGCTCATCGCGCAGAGCCTGCTGCTGACCCCGCGCCGGGTGCGGGCCATCGGCTACCTCGACGGCGAGGAGGACCTCACCATCGCCAGCGGCATCATGTTCCGCTCGGTGCACTCCATCCCGTACGGCCGCGTCCAGTCCGTGAAGATCGGTGAGGGCCCCGTCGAGCGCCGCTACGGCCTGGCGACGCTGACCATCACCACGGCCGCCGGTGGCGGCACGGAGACCCTCCCCGGGCTGCCGAGACCCGAGGCCGAGCGTCTGCGCAGCATGCTCACCGACCGCGGCATCGAGCTGATGGCGGCGCTGTGAGCTCCTCACCGACCAGCCCGGCGGCCGCCCCGGACCCCGACGGGGCGCCGCTCGGCCCAGCGGCCTCCGCAGCGACCGCCCCTCGCCCCGGGACCCCGCGCCGTCGCACCCACCCGATCACCCCGCTGGTCACCGGATGGAAGATCGTGGTGGGCGTGCTCGCCGTGCTCACGGCCCAGAACATCGCCCAGCTGCTGGACGAGTTCACCCTCCAGCGCGCCCTGATCGGGGCCGGGGTCCTGGTGGCGGCGGCAGTCGTCGCGATCCTGTTCTCGGCCCTCAGCTGGTGGTTCACCACCTATGCGGTCGACGAGGACGGAGTGTCGCTGCACTCGGGCATGATCAGCCGCTCCCGGGAGTACGCGCCGCGGGCACGGATCGAATCCGTCTCCGTGGAGCGCCCGCTGCTGGCCCGCCTGCTGGGCCTGGCGAAGGTGCGCGTCGAGGTCGCCGGCAGCGGCGAGTCCTACCTCGACATCGAGTACGTGAAGGCCGCCGCCGCGGAGGAGCTGCGGCGAGGGATCCTCGGCATCGCGGAGCATGCGGGCGAGCCGGAGCCCGGCCCGGACGCCACCGGCGGCGAGGCGGACGTCCCCGAGACCGGAGCCGGTCCGCACCCGCCCGAGAGGGCCGAGGAGGCCGGGACCCCGAGCCGGCTGCGGAGCGTCCTCACCGACGGCGTCACCGAGGGCGAGCTCATCGCACAGGTGCCCACCTCGAGGCTCATCCATTCGCTGCTGCGGGACGTCGGGTTCCTGCTGGCCGTGCTGGTGGGCACCCTCGGCGCCGCCGTCGCCGTGGCGCTCGCGATCTGGCAGGACGGCCTCAACCCCGCGATGTTCCTCGCCCTGCTGCCCACACTCGTCGCCCTGCCCAAGTACGTCTTCGGCCGTATCGAATCCGGCTGGGGCTTCGTCTCCCGGATCACCGAGCGGGGGCTGCGGATGCGCCGCGGCCTGGCCAACACGCGCACCGACAACATCGTCTCCGGCCGCATCCAGCGCCTCGAGCTGCGCCGCCCCCTGCTGTGGCGCGCTCCCGACTGGACCGCCGCCACCGCCACCGTCGCCGGCATCGACGACGACAGCGAGGACGGCGCCCAGAACGTGCTGCCGGTGGGCACCCGTGAGGAGCTGCGCGCCACCCTCGGACACCTCGCCACCCCTTTGGGCACCGACGACGACATGGCCACGATCGAGCACCTGCTCAGCGCCCCCGCTCGCGAGATCGAGGGCCTGCGCACCCGGGTGCGGATGTACTGGATCGCCCGCCGCACGGACGTCACCGTGCTGCTGCCCGGCGCGCTGGTGAACCGCTCGGGCCTGCTGACCCGTCGCCTGGAGATCGTGCCCCGTGAGCGCATCCAGCAGCTGAGCGTCGACGACGGACCGCTGAGCAGGCGGATCGGTGTGCTCGACCTGCAGGTGGGCATCGCCGGGGAGACGATGCACGTGCACAACCTCCCCCGTGCCGAGCTGCTCGACCTCCATGCCGTGCTCGCCCGCGATGCGTCCTCGCTGCGTCGCTACCGCGACCGGGAGCACTGGCCGCAGCCCGTGCTGAGCCCCCGGGCCACGGGCCGGGCGACCGGACCGGCACCGGCGGAGGGACAGGGATGAGCCCGCCGCGCCTGGGCATCGGTGTGATCGGCGCGGGCCGCGTCGGCGCCGTGCTCGGTGCCGCGCTGCGCGCCGAGGGCCATGCGCTCACCGGCGCCTACGCCGTCTCGGACGCCTCGCGCGAGCGTGCCGCGGAGCTGCTGCCGGGGGTGCCGCTGCTGGACGTGCCCTCCCTCGTCGAACGCAGCGAGATGCTGCTGCTGGCCGTCCCCGACGACCAGCTGGCGCCGCTGGCCGCCGGCATCGCCGCCACCGGCATGGCCCCCGGGGGACAGCTCGTGATGCACACCTCCGGACGCTACGGCACCGAGGTGCTGGCGCCGCTGGCCCACGAGGGCAGCGCGACCCTCGCCCTGCATCCCGCGATGACCTTCACCGGCACCCGGGCGGACCTCGCCCGTCTGATCGGATGCCCCATGGGGATCACCGCCGCCCCCGACCTGCTCCCCGTCGCCGCGGCGCTCGCGGTCGAGCTCGGCGGCGAGTCGGTGGTGATCGCCGAGGGCGACCGTCCGCTCTACCACGCCGGGCTGGCACATGCCGCCAACCACCTCGTCGTCCTCGTCGACCAGGCGCGCGAGACCCTCTCCCGGCTCGGGATCGACGAGCCCGGCAGCTATCTGCGCCCCCTGCTGGACGCGGCGCTGGACGAGTCCCTCCGCCACGGATCGAAGGCGCTGACCGGCCCCGTCGTGCGCGGGGACGCCGGCACCGTCGCCGCCCACCTGGACGCGCTCGCGGACCTCGACGCGACCGGGGCGCCGGGGGAGCGGGGAGACGTCCGCGACACCTACCGCGCCCTCGCGCTCGCGGCCCTCGCCCGTGCGAGACTCCCCCAGGACACCCGGGCGAGGATCCGGGACCTGCTGGAGGACCGACCGCCCAGGAAGGACGAGGGATGACCCGGGAACCACCGCGCCGTGCACGTACGAGGCTCCTCACCACCAAGGCCGCGCTGCACGAGGAGCGCGCCGCCATGACCGGCACCGTCGCCGCGGTGCTCACCATGGGCGCGCTCCACGACGGCCACCTGGCGCTGGTGCAGCGGGCCCGGGAGCTCGCCGATCACGTGATCCTCACCGATTTCGTCAACCCCCTCCAGTTCGGCCCCGACGAGGACTACGAGGCCTACCCGCGCACCCTCGACGCGGATCTGGCACTCGTCGACGGGCTGGTCGACGTCGTCTTCGCCCCCTCGGTCGAGGAGATGTACCCCGTGCTCCCGCCGACGGTCTCCGTCACCGCCGGCCGTGCCGGCACGATCCTCGAGGGCGCGGCCCGCCCCGGACACTTCGACGGCGTCGTCACCGTGGTGGCCAAGCTCCTGCAGCTGACCCGCCCGCACCTGAGCGTCTTCGGCCGCAAGGACGCCCAGCAGCTGGCGATCATCCAGCGCCTGGTCGCGGACCTCGACCTGCCGGTGCGGATCGAGCCGGTCGAGATCCAGCGCGAGCCGAGCGGCCTGGCCCGCTCCAGCCGCAACGCCTACCTCGGTCCGGCCGGGCGCCGGAAGGCGCTGGCCCTGTCCCGCACGATCGCGCGCGCGATGGAGGCCGCGCCCTCCGCGGGAGCGATCCGCGCGGTGCTCGAGGACGCGCTCGAGCGCGCCGAGATCGACTGGGACTACGCCCATGCCCTGGACCCGGCCACCCTCGAGCCGATCGGCCCGGAGCATCGCGGGGAGGTGCTGGTGGTGCTCGCCGGCGTCGTGGAGGGCACCCGACTGCTGGATGCCGCTGTGGCGGTCGCGACAGCACCCTGATCCCACGGGCATTCTCGGCGGCAGTGATGAGACAATCGCCCCATGAGCGAGAACCCCCCTGCACTCGGCACGACGGACACCTCCGACCAGGTCGCGGTCCGCAAGTCCAAGCGGGAGCGGCTGCTGGCGCGCGGCGAGGAGGCGTACCCGGTCTCGGTCCCGGTGACCACCACCATCGCCGACGTGCGCGCGACGTACGGCCATCTCGAGGCCGGTGAGGAGACCGAGGACGTGGTCGGCGTCGCCGGCCGCGTCGTCTTCCAGCGCAACACCGGCAAGCTGGCCTTCATCACCCTCCAGGACGGTGCCGGCGAGCGCCTGCAGGTCATGGCCTCCCAGGCGGTGATCGGCGCGGAGCGGCTGGCCGACCTCAAAGCGGATGTCGATCTCGGCGACCACGTCTTCTTCCACGGCCGGGTGGGCGCCTCCCGCCGCGGCGAGCTGAGCGTGTTCGCCGATTCCTGGAAGATGGCGGCGAAGGCCGTGCGCCCCCTCCCGGTGCTGCACGCCGAGCTGTCCGAGGAGTCGCGGGTCCGCAACCGCTACGTGGACCTCATCGTGCGCCAGGAGGCCCGCGACACCGTGCGTCGACGGGCCGAGATCATGCACTCCCTGCGCGCCTCGTTCCACGACCGCGGCTTCGTCGAGGTCGAGACCCCGATGCTGCAGGTGATCCCCTCCGGCGCCGCCGCCAGACCGTTCGTCACCCACATGAACGCCTTCGACCTGGACCTCTACCTGCGGATCGCCCCGGAGCTGTTCCTGAAGCGGGCGGCCGTGGGAGGTCTGGAGAAGGTCTACGAGATCAACCGCAATTTCCGCAACGAGGGTGCGGACTCCACGCATTCCCCGGAGTTCGCGATGCTCGAGGCCTACGAGGCGTACGGGGATTACGACACCATCGGTGATCTCACCCAGCGGCTCGTGCAGGAAGCGGCTGAGCAGGCGTTCGGATCGCAGACGGTCACCCTCGCCGACGGCTCCGAATACGACTTCTCCGGGGAATGGGCGAAGATCACCGTCTACGGCTCCCTCTCGGAATCCCTCGGTGAGGAGATCACGCCGGAGACCTCCCCCGAACGGCTCCGTGAGATCGCCCGCGGTCTCGGCCTCGATCTCGATCACCCGAAGTTCGGCCACGGAAAGCTCGTCGAGGAGCTGTTCGAGGATCGTGTGGGCGATCATCTCCACGAGCCGACCTTCGTGCGCGATTTCCCGGTCGAGACCAGCCCGCTCGTGCGGGCGCACCGCTCGCAGCCCGGCGTGGTCGAGAAGTGGGACCTCTACGTGCGCGGGTTCGAGCTGGGGACCGGCTATTCGGAGCTGGTCGACCCGGTGATCCAGCGCGAGCGGTTCGCGCAGCAGGCGCAGCTCGCCGCCCAGGGCGACGACGAGGCCATGCGTCTGGACGAGGACTTCCTCGAGGCCATGGAGTACGCGCTCCCGCCGACCGGCGGCATGGGGATGGGCGTGGACCGGCTGCTGATGGCGCTGACCGGCCTGGGGATCCGCGAGACGATCCTCTTCCCGCTCGTGAAGCCGGAGGCCTGAGATGGATTCCGGATTCTGGTTCGAGGCCGGTTCGCTGCTGCCGTCCCTCGGCGTGGGGCTGCTGTTCTGGTTCGTGATGCGAGCGGTGATGCGCGCGGACCGCCATGAACGCGAGGTCGAGCGGGAGGCGGAGCAGGAATACCGTGAACTCCATGGAGGGGATGAACAGAATCACTCCGTCTGAACCGATATCGGTATCAGATTGAAATCCGCGAGCCCGCGGCTGATACTGGGGGCGGATGGCGAACTCACCCGAGTCCGCACGACGTCATATCATCAGACCAGCGAGGGAGAACCCCTATGGCACGGAAGACCTACGTGGAGCTCATCGATGACCTCAGCGGCGAGACCGCCGATGAGACGGTGAGCTTCGCCCTGGACGGAGTCGCCTACGAGATCGACCTGTCGGAGGCCAACGCCTCCACGCTCCGTGAGGAGCTCGGCCGCTGGGTCGAGAAGGCGCGCCGGGTGGGCGGCCGTCGGTCTCGCGGGACGGGATCCGCGCGAACCAGCTCGAACGATTCCGCCCGGATCCGTCAGTGGGCGCGTGAGGCCGGCTACGAGGTGCCGGATCGCGGCCGGATCTCCGGCACCATCCGCAAGGCCTACGAGGAGGCCCACGCGCAGTGATCCCGAGCGCCGCCCGGCCGCCCGGCGGCAGGGACGCGCACGAAGCGCAGCACGGGCCCGTCACCTCTCGGTGACGGGCCCGTCTCGCGCGCGATCAGGGCTGGTGAGGGGTCACCAGCCGCGAACGGTCCAGGAAGCGGCGTGCTCGGCGCCGGGGGACAGCCGCACCACGTCGATCCCGCTGCGGAATGCGTCCGGTGGGCAGGTCATCGGTTCCACGGCCAGACCGAGGCGGTCGTCCTCCGGCTCCGGACGATCACCGGTGTGGATCTGCAACCACGGGCACTCCGGGCCTGCGGTCAGCTCCACCCCCGTGCCCCCGGGCGCGGTGACGGTCACCACGGCCCGGCCCTGTCCGTCCCGGCCGAGATCGGTGAAGGCATGGTCGATGAACAGGGGGCCGAGCGTCTTCGCCGTGCGGAAGTCGAAGTCGCTTCCGGCAGCGACCGGTTCCGTGCCGGTGGGGAGCAGGCGGTCCTCGGTGACGGTGAGCACGGTCCCGGCCTCCACCTGCAGAGACCACGCATCCAGCGGCTCCGGCCCCGCCACCAGGTACGGATGCGGGCACACCCCGTAGGGGGCGTCCTGCGCTCCGAGATTGCGGGCCGTGACCGTGGTGGTCAGCCCCTCCTGCGCGTCCAGCGCGTAGTGCACGGTCACCAGCAGGTGGAAGGGGTATCCGGTGGAGGGGAACAGCTCGGTGCGCAGCACCAGCTCGTCCTCGGAGAGCGTCGCCGCGGTGAAGGCCTGGAAGGAGACGAGGCCGTGCAGGGCGTTGCCGCGCTCGGGTTCGCTGAGCGCGGTGCGGATCTCCCGGCCGTCCCAGGTATAGGTGCCGTCGCCGATCCGGTTCGGCCAGGGGGCGACGATCGCTCCGCGGTAGTTCTTCATGGGGCCGGTCTCGGGGCTGCGTACCAGCAGGTCCCGGCCTCCGACGGTGAGGGCCTCGAGGGTGGCGCCCACCGAGGAGACCTCGGCCCGGTACGGGCCGGCCTCGAGGGTGAACAGCTCTCCGCGGTCCCGGGGGGCGTCACCGGTGGGCAGGTCGAGCCCTGCGGTCGAAGTGGCGTCGTTCATGGGGTCTTCTCCTGGGTGCTGGCCGTGTCGGGTGTGGGGTCGGGAGCCGGGTCGGGGGCGGGCTCCGGCTCGATGAGCACCACCTCGAGGCGGCGCGGGCCGTGCACCCCCTCGACACGGTCGAGTTCGATGTCGCTGGTGGCGCTGGGGCCGGAGATCATCGTCCAGGCCGCCGCCGGGTCCTCGCCCATGCGCTGGATCGCCTTGGGCACGCCGAGCACCACCTGCTCGGCCTCGACCACCACCACGTGGCGGTCCGGGACGAGGCTGATCGCACGCCGTCCGCAGAGGTCGTCGCTGCGCAGAACGATCGTCCCCGTCTGTGCGATGGCCGTGTGGCACCCGGTGAGCACCGCATCGATCGCGTCGAGCTCGTGCGGTGCCGCGGTGCCGTCGTCGGTGACCACCTCGGTCCCGATCCGGGCGTACCAGGGCTCGGGGACGCCCGAAGGGACGATCACGCTGCGGGCTCCGTCGAGGGCTGCGGCGACCGCCGCGGGGGCCGTGGCGGCCGTCGCGCGGTGGACGGTCGCGGTGTAGTCCTCCAGGCGGCGGACCAGCACCCCGCGCACCTTCTCGGCGGCGGTGCGGACCTCCTGCTTGTCGTCGGCCCGCTGGTAGGTGCGCGGCACGTCCTCGGCCTCGGTGACCTCGTCGCGACGCGGGACCGCGAGGGCGGTCCGGACACGGGCGAGGATCTCCTCCTTCGCGCTCATCCCCGCGGTGCGGTTGGGGCGGCTGTCGGTCCACCCGCTCATGCGCGTCCCTCGTCCCCGGCGCTCGGCCCATCGGCCGACGTCCCGTCGGCGGTGCTGTCCTCGGCGGGGCCGTCCTCGGGGCCCGAGCCCGGGCCCCGTGCGGCGCGGTCCCTCTCGCGCTGGTCCCACCAGGTGCGGAAGGAAGCGCCGGGCTTGGGCAGGTCGCGATGGTCGGTCCAGCCGGGCATCAGCGGCAGCATCCCGGGCAGCTTTCCGATGTTCTTCCCCGGCAGGAGGGACGTCAGCGGTCCGGCGGAGCGCACCGCGATGTCGTAGGCGCGGGGCGAGGACATCAGTGTGCTCGCACCCTGGAGCGCGACGTCCCACGTGCTGTGGAAGTCGCCGCGGGTCCCGCGGCGACGGTCGACGTCCTTCGCCCGCAGGTGCACCAGGATCTGGGGGATGTCGATCTTCACGGGGCACACGTCGTAGCAGGCCCCGCAGAGGCTCGAGGCGTACGGCAACGTCGAGTTCGGGTCGTCGCTGCCGTGCATCCCCGTCATCTGCGGCGAGAGGATCGCCCCGATCGGTCCGGGATAGGTGGAGCCGTAGGCGTGACCACCGGTGCGGGCGTAGACCGGGCAGACGTTCAGGCAGGCGGAGCAGCGGATGCAGTGCAGCGCGCTGCGCCCCTCCGGGTCCTCGAGCACCGCGGAGCGGCCGTTGTCCAGCAGCACCAGGTGGAACTCCTCGGGACCGTCCCCCTCGTGGACACCGGTGAACAGGGTGGTGTACGGGTTCATCCGCTCCCCGGTGGAGGAGCGCGGCAGCAGCTGCAGGAACACCTCGAGATCCTGGAAGGTCGGCACGATCTTCTCGATGCCGACCACGGAGATGAGGGTCCTCGGCAGGGTCAGGCACATGCGGCCGTTGCCCTCGGACTCGACGACCACCAGGGTGCCGGTGTCGGCGACGGCGAAGTTCGCGCCGGAGATCGCCACCGATCCCGGCATGTCCAGGAACTTCTCGCGCAGGAAACGGCGGGCCGCCTCGGCGAGCTCGGCCGGGTCGTCCGTGAGGGAGGGGTCGAGGTCCGGCATCGCCGAGAGGAAGATGTCGCGGATCTCGGAGCGGTTGCGGTGGATCGCGGGCACCAGGATGTGCGAGGGGGTGTCCCCGGCGAGCTGCACGATGAGCTCGGCGAGATCCGACTCGATCGCCCGGATCCCCGCATGCGCGAGCACCTCGTTCAGGCCGATCTCCTGAGTCGCCATCGACTTGACCTTCAGAACCTCCCGGGCGTCACGCTCCAGGGCCAACCGGGTCACGATCTCCCCGGCCTCCTCGGCATCGCGCGCCCAGTGCACCACACCGCCGGCCGCGGTCACCGAGGCCTCGAGCTGCTCCAGCAGCTCCGGGAGATGATCGGTGACCTGCCACTTCAGTGCGCTGCCGGCGGAACGGAGCTTCTGCCAGTCCCGCAGCTCGCGCACCGCCGAGGCCCGCTTGGCCTGGATCGTCGAGGTGGCGTGGCGCAGGTTACCGCGCAACGTCTCGTCGCCGAGGTCCGTGCGCGCCGCATCGGGGAAGTCCCGCTGCCCGCGCAGCAGCGAGCCCGGAGAGGCGTGCTGGGGGCGGATGGTCGGGATGCCCAGGTCCACGGTGTTCATCGAGCCGTCTCCTCCCGCTCGTTCCTCGCAGTTCGTCGACCGGCGGTGTTCATCGCTCCGCCCTTCCCAGGATGGACTCCGACGGCACGAACGGGTCCTCCTGCGTGGAGGCGAGGATCTGGGCGAGGTGGATCGAGCGGGGGGCGGAGCCCGTGCGCCGCAGCTTGCCGCCGATGTTCATCAGGCAGGACGCATCGCCTGCGACGACGAAGTCGGCGCCGCTGCGCACCACGTTCTCGGCCTTGTCGGTGACCATCGCATCGCTCGTGGCGTCGTTCTTGACCGAGAAGGTGCCGCCGAAGCCGCAGCAGGTGTCGGATTCGGGCAGGTTCCTCATCTCGAGCCCCTCGACCGCGCGCAGCAGCTTGAGCGGGCGGGCACCCACCTTGAGGAAGCGCATCGAGTGGCAGGTGGGGTGATAGGTCACCGAGTGCGGGAAGTAGGCGCCGACGTCCGTCACCTTGAGCACGTCCACCAGCAGCTCCGAGAGCTCGTAGGTCTTCGCCGAGACCGCCGCGGCGCGCTGCTCGAGCTCGCTGTCGCCCTCGTGCCGCGCCACCAGCTCATGCTGGTCGCGCACGCAGCCGGCGCACGAGCCCGACGGCATCACGATCGCATCGACGCTGTCCAGCGCCGGTTCGAAGGTGTCCACGAAGGAACGCACGATGGGTGCGGCTTCGGTGTAGTAGCCCGAATTCGTGTGCATCTGGCCGCAGCAGGTCTGGCGCTTGTCGAACACCACCTCGTGGCCCAGCCGCTCCAGCAGCGTGACCGTCGCCCGGGCCACGTCCGGCGCCATCACGTCCACCAGGCAGGTGGTCATCAGCGAGATGCGCATGCGCTGTCCCCTCTTCCTCGTCGTGCTCTCGCGATCCGTCGCCGTCGGCCTCCTGCGCGAGGGCGGATCGTCCCGGTGCCGCCCTCAGGCGTGGTGCAGTCCCAGCGCATCGGCCGTGCGCTCGAGGGTCCGGTGCGCCTCCTGCGGATCCTCGGACAGGGAACGTCCCCAGCTGGGCACCATCCGCGTCAGAGCGGGACGCCACTGCTCGATGCGCTGCGGGAACATCTTCTCGAGCATGCCGAGCATGATGCTCGTGGCGGTCGAGGCACCCGGGGAGGCGCCGAGCATGCCCCCGATGGAGCCGTCCGCGGCAGTGATCAGCTGGGTGCCGAACTGCAGCACGCCGTGCTTGGACCTGTCCGGTGCGATCACCTGGACGCGCTGTCCGGCGGTGACCTCCTCCCACTGGCCCTCACGGGCCGAGGGCATGTACTCCCGCAGCGCCTCGAAGCGCTGATGGTGGGTCGCCGCGAGCTGGGAGCCGAGGTAGACCATCAGGTCGAGGTTCGGCGGGGCGACGGCCATCATCTGGGTGATGTTCGAGGGCTTCACCGACTCGATGAGGTCGGTGTACCGGCCGGTCTTGAGGAACTTCGGCGACCAGCCCGCGTACGGGCCGAACATGAGCGACCGCTTCCCGCCCACGTAGCGGGTGTCGAGG
>DATGUQ010000263.1:0-21174 GCA_035301145.1 Brachybacterium sp.
GGAACTCGTCCACGGCGTCCTGGGAGTTCCTGCGCATGAACGCCTGCCCGCCCAGGCCCACGTAGGCCTGGTGGGCCTTGCCATGGCCGTAGTGCTCGTAGCGCTCGCGGTACAGCTGCACCATCTGCGCGGTGTGGCTCAGGGGCCAGAAGATGTTGTTGTGCAGGAATCCGTCGCCGTAGTACGCGGCCTGCTCGGCGATCTGCGGGGAGCGGATCGAGCCGTGCCACACGAACGGGGCGACGCCGTCCAGAGGGCGCGGGGTCGAGGTGAACTGCTGCAGCGGGGTGCGGAACCGGCCCTCCCAGTCCACGACGTCCTCGCTCCACAGACGGCGCAGCAGGTCGTAGTTCTCGATCGCGATCTCGATGCCCTTGCGGATGTCCTGCCCGAACCAGGGATAGACCGGGCCGGTGTTGCCGCGGCCCATCACCAGGTCCACGCGGCCGCCGGTGAGGTGCTGCAGCATCGCGTAGTCCTCGGCGATCTTCACCGGGTCGTTGGTGGTGATGAGCGTGGTCGCGGTCGAGAGGATGATGCTCTCCGTCCGCGCGCCGACGTACGCGAGGGTGGTGGTGGGGGATGAGGTGACGAACGGCGGGTTGTGGTGCTCGCCGATCGCGAAGACGTCCAGGCCCACCTGCTCGGCGAGCTCGGCCTGCTCGACCATGGAGCGCAGGCGCTCGTTCTCGGTGGGCACCTCCCCGGTCGTGGGGTCGGGGGTGATGTCGGCGATGGTGAAGATTCCGAACTGCATGGCGGGTGCTCCTCGTACGGCTGCGAGCGGGGCGCTCGCCCCGCGGTAGTTCAAATCTAAATCATTGCATCCGTCGCGGCAAGCGCGCATGGTGGAGCGATGACTGAATCGGACGAAAGCGACACGGAAGGCGCCCTCGGGAGCGGTGAGCTGCCCGTGGCGCCCGGCGCGGAGGAGGTCCCGTCGCCGTCCATCGACGTCATCGGGCGGTTCGAGGTCCGCGTCGGCGGCGAGACCCGCGCGATCCTCGGCTGCCTGCAGCGCCGCCTGCTCTCCCTGCTGGTGCTGCGCTCCCCGCAGTGGACCTCACCCGACGTGCTCTCGGAGGCGCTGTGGCCGGGCAGCTCGAGCTGCGGCTCCGAGAGCCGGCTCCATCTCCAGGTGCACCGCATGCGGGCGCGGCTGGGGCGCGGGGCGATCCGGAACGGTCCCGACGGCTACCGTCTGACCGTCCCGCGGGACGCCGTCGACGTCTGGCGCTTCGAGACCGCCGTGGCCGGCGTGCTCGCCGATCACTTCCGGGGGCGGGGCGACTCCGAGCTGCTCCATCGTCTGGAGCGGGCGGTCGACCTCTGGACGGGCACGCCCTTCCCGGAGGTCGAGCATGCCGACGTCAACGCCGAGCGCCACCGCCTCGAGGAGATGTACCTCCTGGCGCAGGAGACCCGCTTCACGCACCTCCTCGATCGGGGCGAGCACGAGGCCGCGCTGGACGTGATCGCCCCGGTCGCCGCCGAGCACGTGACGCGGGAGAGCCTCCGCGGGCAGTGGATGACCGCCCTGCACCGCGTGGGGCGCCGCTCCGAGGCCATCGAGGTCTTCGAGACCACCCGCACGGCGCTCGCCGCGCTCGATCTCGCACCGGGGCGGGAGCTCCTCGCCGCCCGGGCGCTCGTGCTGGAGCGACCCACCGCGCGGCAGGACTCCGGCCTGGGCGGGACCGTCGCCGCCCACGACATCGACGAGGGTGAGCTGCGGCGGGAGCTGGCCGGCTCCCGCACCCCGCAGGAGGCCCTGCAGGGACGGCGGCGCCTCGCGCGGTCGCTCGCGATGAAGGGCGAGCTCGACGAGGCGCTCGCGCTGCTGGGACAGATCGAGGCCGTGCACCGGGCCCGGTCCCGGGAGGACGAGGTCGCCGGCACGCTCGGCGATCTCGCGGCGGTCATCGGGGTGACCGGGGACCTCTCCCGCGCAGAGCACTATCTGGACGAGGCCCTCGAGCTCGAGGAGCGCACCACGGGCACGGACGTGCGGCTCCGCCTGGTGCGTGCGCTGCTGCTGACGCATTCGGGGCGGGCCGAGCAGGCGGACGGGATCCTGCGCGAGATCCCGTGCCCGCCCCACGAGGCGGCGTCGATCCCCGCCATGGAGCGGGCGGCCATGTGGTGGCGGGTGCGCAGCCAGGTGGATCGGCGGTGCGGGCACACCGACGCGGCCGTGGCGGCGGCGCGGCGCGCCGTATGGCTCGGCACCCGGCCCGGGATGCGGGTGGACCGGGGACCGACCCTCGTGGAGCTCGGCAGCTGCCTGCGCGACGCTCGCGACGAGGAGTGCTTCGAATGGTTCCGCCGCGCGATCGACGCGGCGCGGGAGGACGGCCGCCTGCCGATGGCCGCCTTCGCCCACAGCGCGATGTCCAAGGCCCAGCTGATGTGGGGCGAGCCGGAGGTGGCCCGCCTGCATGCCAGGGAGGCGCTCAGCATCGCGCGCCGCTGCGGGTGCTGGGGATTCGCCGCACGCGCCGCCAAGCGGGCGGCGGATGCGGCGGTGGCGCTGTCGGACCCGATGCGCGCCGCCTGGTACTACTCCGAGGCGCTCTCCTTCTACCGCCGGGTGGGATACCCGCTGCTCCCGGAGGCCCGCTCGGAGCTGCTGGCGCTGGTCGGGACCGGCACCTGATCACAGCTCGATCGGCTGGACCTCCCGGCCGGGGGCCGCAGCGAGCCGGCACCGCTCGCACCCGCAGCGCTCGTGACCGCTCGCGCGGTCGCTCGCTCCCGCGCCCTCGGATCCCGGGCCGCCGAGGACGATGCCCGCCGGCACCACCGGTCGGCCGAGCGTCCGGTACTGCCAGCCGGCCTCGGCATAGCGCTCCTCGTCGAGGACCTGTCGGGCGTCGAGCACCCGCCGCGCGGCGACCAGCTGCCCGAGCCGCTCGGGGGATGCCGTGACGAACTCGTCCCATTCGGTCAGCAGCACCGTGACCTGCGCTCCCCGCACAGCGTCCTCGAGCGAGGGCGCGAGGCGCAGGTCCGGATGCACGCGCCGGGCGTTGTGGCCCGCTTCGGGATCGTAGACGCTGACGTCGGCGCCTTCGAGCTGCATCCTGCGGGAGACCTCGAGGGCGGGCGAGTCCCGCACGTCGTCCGAGTTCGGTTTGAAGGCGGCGCCGAGCGCGGCGACCCGCACGCCGAGCAGGGAGCCTCCGGCCAGCTCCCGCACCATCTCGACGGTGCGTGTGCGGCGCCGGGCGTTGATCTCGTCCATGTCCTCCAGGAAGCGCACCGCCGCTCCCGCCCCGATCTCCCGGGCGCGATGCCGGAAGGCGCGGATGTCCTTGGGCAGGCACCCGCCGCCGAAGCCCAGGCCCGGGCGGAGGAACCGCCCGCCGATCCGTTCGTCGAGCGCGAGCGCGCGGGCGAGGACGCCGACGTCGGCGTCGACCGTCTCGCACACCTCGGCCATCGCGTTGATGTAGGAGATCTTCGTGGCGAGGAACGAGTTCGCCGCCACCTTCACCAGCTCGGAGGTGGCCAGGTCGGCCACGATCAGGGGGACTCCCTCCTCGAGCAGGGGCCGGTAGACGTGGCGGAGGGCCCGCTCCGTGCGGGAAGAGGCGATGCCGAACACGAGCCGGTCCGGGTGCAGCGTGTCCTGGACGGCGAACCCCTCCCGCAGGAACTCGGGGTTCCAGGCGAGGTCGAGGTCGTCCCCTGCCGGCGAGACGCTCCGCACCAGCCCGCGCAGCCGCGCGGCGGTGCCCACCGGGACGGTGGACTTGCCCACGATGAGGGCGGGACGGGTGATCCGGGCCGCCAGCGCGGTGGCGGCGTCCTCGACGAACCGAAGGTCCGCGGCGTCGGATCCCTGCTGCTGCGGGGTCCCGACGCAGAGGAAGTGGACGTCGCCGAACTCCGCGGCCTGCGCGACGTCGGTCGTGAAGCGGAGCCGTCCCGAGGACAGCGCCGCCTCGAGCGCCTCGGGCAGGCCCGGCTCGTGGAACGGCAGCCGGCTCTCGACGAGCGCGTCGATCTTCGCGGCGTCCACGTCGACGCCGAGGACCTCGAAGCCCAGCTGGGCCATGCAGACCGCGTGGGTCGCGCCGAGGTAGCCGGTGCCGATCACGGTGATCCGGGGCCGGGGGCCGCCGGGGAGGTCGTCGGTGGGCATGGAGGTCTCCTTCGTGTGTGCAGCGGTGAGGGGGTGCGGGCTCCGGTCGGGGAGCGGGGGAGCGGTCAGGGGGTGCTCTGTGGTGGTGGTCGTGGTGGTCACGGATGTCCTTTCGGGGATCTCTGGTGCGGTGGTGCGCTCATGGGGTCGCTGCGTCCTCGACGCAGCTGACGTTGGTGACCTGCTGGACGGTGCCGGAGACCTCGTTGCTGCACTCGACGACGTTCTCGAGCTCGGGCGTGAGCGAGAAGGCGTGTTCGCCGTCGGTCATGTCGGCCGTGTTGCCGCGGAAGACGTTCCCGGTCCCCCAGCCGTCGAGGATCTCGTGGGTCTGGAACCCGTCGACGGGGGAGGCCGTGCCGGTGTTGCCCTCGATGAGCCAGTCGTTGCCCTTCACGTCCACCCACGAGTCCGCGGTGTCGTCGTCGACGATCCCGGAGCCGTCGAAGGTGTTGTCGCGGAGGATCCCTCCGGTGGTCCCCTCCTTGATGTCGACGGCCTCGGCGGTGACGTCCTCGATGTGATTGCCCTCGATGAGGTTCCCGTCGGACGCATCGGGCTCGCCGTCGGTCAGCTCCTCCCAGTTGCTCTCGGCCGAGCCGATGTAGATGCCCTCGCCGAACTTCGGTTTGCGCAGGCCCGTGCCCGAGACGTGGTTGCCCACGACGGTGTTGTGCGAGCTGTGGGTGCGCAGGTGGATCGCCTCGTCGCCGATCCGGGAGACGGTGAGGCCCTCGATCACCGAATGCTCGGTGCGGTCGAGCATCACGCCCTTCTGCCCTCCGGTGACGGTGAAACCGAGGAGGTGCCAGTGCGAGGCGCCGTCGAGATGGAGCGTGTACCCGCCGTCCGGCTCACCGCCGTCGAGCACCGCGTCCGCGTCGCCGCACAGGGTGATGGGGGACTCCGCGCTGCCCGCGGCCCGGGCGACGAACTCGCCCTCGTAGGTGCCCGGCGCCAGACGGATCACGTCTCCGGGCCGCGCCTGCTCGAGGGCGCTGTGCAGCCCGGCGGTGTCCTCGACGGTCGTCGTCGGCTCCGGGCACTGCGCGGTCCGCTCGGCCTCGTCCGGGGGCGGGGAGGGGTCCGGGTCGGATGCCGGCGGGGGCTCGGAGCCGCCGCCATCGGAACCGTCGCCGCCGTCGGAGGCTCCGGCGCCCGGGGTCGGGGAGGTGCCGGGAGCAGGGTGCTCGGCCTGTCCGGTGAGTCCGAGCACGATCCCGATGGTGATCACGAGGGCGGCGATGCCGAGTAGGGCGAGCAGCGCCACCGTGCGCGAGCGATGAGCTGAGCGGGTGGTCATGGGCGCAGATCTCCTCGAACAGGGGTGGTCCTCCCGGCGCCGGGGGCGACGGCGGGGTGGGCGTGCGTGCGGCGGCGCCGACCCTGCGGTGAGCGGGAGGCGGCCCGGGCGGATCCCGGGCCGGGATGCGGTCCCGGCAGCACGAGCCCGGCCGAGAGCTCGGTCAGCGGCGTGTGGTCGGCGTAGGGGTGGGACCGCGGCCGGATGCCCGGTCGGCCGCGCACCGTCGCCCTGGCCGAGACGACGAGGACCGCCGCGATCAGCAGCCACAGGACGGTGAGGGGCTGGAAGATCCGCTGCAGGATCACGGGCATCGGTGTGGTCGTCTCCCAGTTCTCGGAGGCGTTCGCGACCGACACGACGCTGGTCCCCGAGCGGGAGGTGTCGATGGCGGCGGGGCCGCGGCCCGCGATCGTGTTGCGCGAGAGCGTCGTGGTCCCCGGCTGGTCGATCACGGTGATGCCGTGGTTCGTGACCCGCGAGACGGAGTTCCCGGAGATCTCACCGGCGGAGCCGCGGGAGTAGATCGCGGTATCGGCGCCGACGACGCGGTTGCCCCGGAGCTGCGCGCCGGTGATGCCGTCGCGGAGGCTGATGCCGTGCTGGGTGCTGCGGTGGACTCGGTTGTCGGAGACCTCCACCTCCTCCGCGGGGCCGTCGACCACGATCCCGCTGCGGTGGCCCGTGACGTAGTTCCCGTGCAGCGCCATCCCGGTCCCGCCGGTCACCTGGATGCCGTAGCGGCCGTTGCGGGTGACCGTGCTGTCGGTGACGGTGTGGCCGCCGAACGCGCCGGTCGCGACCCCGGTGGCGCTCGGGCCGTCGGCGAGGGAGCCGCCCTCGAGGGTGATCCCGTTCCGGTCGTTGCGGGCGGTCCGGGCGCGCTCGATCGACACGTCGGTGGTGCCGCGTCCCGCACGCACGCCGTCCCCGCCGTTGCGATGGGCCTCGACGTCCGCGAGGGTCGCCCCGGTGACGAAGCGGTGCAGGACCACGCCGTCGAGGAGGTTGTCGGAGAACTCCGCATCGTGCACGTCGAGCTCTGCGGTGTTCACGGCGAACAGCCCCATCGCCCCGTTCCGCACCGAGACGCGCTCGAGCGTGGCGGAGGTCGGGTCCTCGGCCCGCTCCTGCCCGGGGTCGGGCAGGGCCACCATCGAGTCGGGGTCGGGCGCGACGGCGCTCTCCTCGCCCGGGTCCGCGATCACGTCCCCGGCAGCCGTCTCGATCCGCGGTGCGTCGGAGCCGGTCAGCGCCAGGCCGCCGGTCGGACCGGACCAGAAGCCGAGATCGCTGAGGTCGACGTCCCGTGCACGGACCGCTCCCGCGAGTGCGCGGAGGTACGCGCGCCCGTCGGCGGTCTCCTCGTCGGCCCGGTCGCGGGAGCTGTCCCAGCCCGTGATCCGCAGGGGCTCGCCCTCGGCGCCGGCGACATCGAGCGTGCCGCCGATCGACACCAGCGAGGCGAAGCTCTCGGGCGTGCTCTCGAGGTGCACGGCGTGCTCGCCCTCGGTGCGGATGCGCAGGGTCGCCCCGCGATCGATCACCAGGTGCGAGGAGATCAGGAGATCGCCGTCCTCCTCACGCTCCACGGCCTCGGGCACCACCTCGGCGAGCTCCTCGAGGGTGTAGGGCTCCTCCCGCGCCAGGAGGACGACCGTCGAGGTCCCTCCCGTGGGCAGCGTGAGGGGTGGGGCGCCCGGGGCGAACGCCCACCGGGACGAGTCCACCATCGAGCGGACGTCCGCGATCCGGAGGTCCTCGGCGCGCGCCTGCGCGGCCTCCTGGGACGGGTCCCCGGGGTACTCGCTCTCCCCGGGCGGGAGGGCGGGCGGGCCGTCGGGCCCGTCGCCGAGAGCCGGGAGCGCACCGAGGGGCAGCGCGAGGGCCAGGGCCGCGGCACCCAGTCGCCGGGCCAGGGCGGGGAGGAGCGCCTGCTGCGGGGTCATGAGCCCACCTCCTGCGGCTGCGCGGTCGCCGGCGCGGCGTGCTCGAGCTCCCGGGCGGGCGCCGCGGGGGCGGAGAGCACCGGCGCGGCCGACGGGGCGGGTGCCTCGAGGGTCCCGGAGGTCTGGCCGTCCCCGCCGTATGCCTCCGCGCTGCGCGTCAGCCAGCCCTGCTTGTTCATGGTCACGAAGGCGAAGGCCTTGATCGGCAGCGCGATGAGGATGACCACCAGCACGACCACCGGCAGCAGGAGGATCTCCTGCGGGTGCCTGCGCAGGTGGGAGATACCGCGGATGCCACGGGTCAGGATCAGCCACGCCACGGGGGCGAGGATGCCGACCTGGGTGAGGTCCACGCGGCTGAGCAGCAGATATGCGATGGTCATGCCCATCGTGAGCGGGGTGATGAGGATCTGCAGCACGGTGATCTTCGTGATCACGGGGACGCGCCACAGCCATCCCTTGAAGGCCGCGGTGAGGTAGCAGCGGTAGGAGTTCCGGCTCCACCGGACGCGCTGCTTCACGAAGGCCGTGAACGTCGAGGGGAACATGGACAGCGCCTTCGCCGAGCGCTGGTGCACCGTGCGGTACCCCGAGGCGAGGACCAGCCAGGTGAGGCGTCCGTCGTCGCCGGCGATGCAGCGCCGCCCGAGGAAGAACTCGTCCTCCATGTCCTTGACCACCGGCACGACCGCACTCGCCCGGTAGGCCGCGGTGCGGCCCGAGAGGCAGGCCACGGCACCGAACCGGCCCTGGGCGGGGACGTAGTCGAGATAGCGCAGGGTGACCAGCCAGTCGGCGATGCGCCGCCACAGGCTGCTGGTGCGCTGGTACACGTTCTGCTGTGTGCTCACGCCGCCCACGTGCGGGTCGACGAAGGGCTTCTGCACGTTCTCCAGCAGACCGGGCGTCCAGCGCGTGTCGGAGTCCACCAGCACCAGGATCTCGCCCTGCGCGGCCCGGATCCCCACGCCCAGCGCGCTGCGCTTGCCGACGTGGTCGAACAGCAGCGCCTGGATCCGCGGATCCCCCAGCGCGGTGATCCGGGCATGCGCCTCGGTGTCCGCGGTGTCGAGCACGATGATGATCTCGCTGGGATCCTGCTCCCGCCAGGTGTCCAGGCACTCCATGAGGATCTCGACGTCCTCGTGGTAGGAGGGCACGATCACCGAGGTGGTGGTGCGGAAGTCGCTCTCGATCGGGGGCGTGGTCCAGGACAGCAGCGCGCGGACCAGCCACACCACCCAGACGACGGTCCCCGCGACGGCGAGAGGGGCGTACGGGCCCATGTGACCGGCGAGGTCGAGCACATGGGCGCCGAGCTCATCCAGGAGGCGGGCGGAGGCCTCCCAAGCGGTGCCACCGGGTCCGGAGGCGATCGGAGCTGCCGGTGCTCGGGTCATGAAGATGCTCCTTCGGGGTCGGTTCAGGACGGGGGAGATCCTGGGAGGAGCCGCTTTCATCCGCCTTTCAGGCGGGCCCGACCTGGGCAGGAGCCGGGACCAGAGGGTGTAGGGACGGAGGCCCGCCGGACCGGACGTCGGCGTCCGGAGGGCCGGAGCGATGGCAGGATGGTGCGCCATGACACAGAAGAGCATCGAGACCCTGCTGGACGCGGCCCGCCTGGCCGGACTGGAGACCACCGAGGGCGGCAGGATCCTCGCGAAGGTCTCGCGCCCGGACGCCAAGGGCACCTCCTACCGCAGCGCGCTCGTCGAGATCGACGGGGAGGGGCTGCTCCCGCTCACCCGCGGCAGCGGCTCCGTCGGCGCGGTCGCCGCCGCCGAGGACGGCACCACCTTCTTCACCGCCAAGCGCGTGGGCGAGGACGGCGAGGAGGCCGAGGACGCCCAGCTGTGGGCGCTGCCCGTGCGCGGCGAGGCCCGCGAGCTCGCCACCCGACCCGGCGGCTTCGGCGGCCTCACCGTCGCCGGGCGCCACCTGATCGCCGAGCTCGAGGTGCACTCACAGGCCGCCGACGAGACCGAGCACCGCGAGCTCAGCAGCCGGCGCAAGGACGCGAAGGTCACCGCCGCGCTCCACACCGGCTTCCCCACCCGCCGCTGGGACCACGACCTCGGCCCCACCCGGCCCGTGCTCGCCATCGCCGCCCTACCCGACGACCTCGCCTGGGCCGAGCGCACCGCCGCCCCCGCGACGGGCCCGGCGGCCGACGGGGACTCCGGGACGGACGACACCGCCGGGACCGACGAGGACGCGCCCACGCAGGTGCTGCACTTCCGCCACGTGACCATGCCGGCCGGACGCCTGGAGAGCTGGAGCGTGGACCGCGAGGGCACCCGCGCCCTGGTGGGGATGGTCGATTCCCGCCACGACCTCGTCGGCGTGCCCGACCTCTACCTGCTGGACCTCGTCGGCGACCAGCCGCCGCGGCTGCTGCGCGAGGCCACCGCGGAGGTCGAGTTCGGTCCCGGCGAGTTCAGCCCCGACGGCACCCGCGCCCTGATCGGCCGGTACCGCACCTGGACCGAGACCGCCTCCCTCGCCGCCGGCGCCGAGCTGCTCGACCTCGCCACCGGCGAGTCCCGACCGGTGTGGCCCGAGCTCGACCACTGGATCGACCCCGTCTGGCTCGACGACGCCACCCTCGTCGCGACCACCGACGACCAGGGCCGCGGCTCGGTGTGGATCGGCGCACCGGAGGATCCCGCGCCGCGCCGGCTGGCCGGCGGCCCCGAGCAGGAGCTCGCCTTCTCCTCCGCCTCCGTCGCGGGCGGCGCGATCATCGCCTCCGCCTCCGGGATCGCCGTCGCCCCGCACCCGGTGCGGATCGACCCCGCCACGGGAGCGGTGCAGGCCCTGCCGAACCCGGCCGACCCCGTCGACCTGCCCGGAACCCTCACCGAGGTCGCCGCGACCGCCGAGGACGGCACCGCGCTGCGCGCCTGGCTGCGCCTGCCCGAGGGGGAGGGGCCGCACCCGTTGGTGGTCTTCGCACACGGCGGCCCCTGGGGCTCCTGGAACGCGTGGACCTACCGCTGGAACCCCGGGCCCTTCGTCGCGGCCGGCTACGCGGTGCTGCTGCCGGACCCGGCGATCTCCACCGGCTACGGCCAGGCGATGATCGACCGCGGCCAGCACCAGCTGGGCGGCACCCCGTACACCGACATCATGGCCCTCACCGACGTCACGACCGCCCGCGAGGACATCGACGCGGAGCGCACCGCCTTCGCCGGCGGCTCCTACGGCGGCTACATGGCCAACTGGGTGGCCGGGCACACCGGGGACCGCTTCCGCTGCATCGTCACCCACGCCTCCCTGTGGGACACCGAGTCGATGGGCCGCACCACCGACAACGCCGGCTGGGAGCGGTCGATGCGCGGCCAGAACGCGCAGTACAACCCCAAGGACTTCGTGGACGGGATCGTCGTGCCGATGCTCGTCATCCACGGCGACAAGGACTACCGCGTGCCGATCGCGCAGGGGCACGCCCTCTGGTACGACCTGCACGAGTTCTCGTCGACCCCGCGCGACGCCGAAGGGCGCACGCGGCACCGCTACCTGTACTTCCCCGACGAGGGCCACTGGATCCAGGGCCGCGGCAACGCGCAGGTCTGGTACGAGACGTTCCTGGGGTTCCTCGATGCGCACGTGCGCGGCGAGGACTGGGAGCGACCGGCGACGCTGGGCTGAGGTGAGGACCGGCCTGCCGCGATCATCGCGGTGGGCCGGTCCGTGCAGGCAACGCTGTGGGCCGACGATGGACAAGAGTATGTACGGGTGTACATACTGGGGTGTATGACGACCTCCCGCACTCCGTCCCGTCCCTCCGTGGTCCAACGCGCGCCGGAAGGCGCTCTGCGTGCGCCGGGAGGCCGGCAGGCAGGCGCCTTCCCCGCACGTCGCGCCACGCTCGCCGGCCTGGGCGCGATCGTGGTGTGGAGCGCGATGGTGGCGCTGCTGCGCCTGGTCTCGGACGATTTCGGGGCGACGCTGGGGATGGCGCTCGTGTACAGCCTCGCCGCCGCGATGCTGTGGATCGTCCGTCGACCGCGCGCGCTGCGCAGCTTCCCGTTGCGCTATCTCCTCGTCGGCGGGGCCCTGTTCGTCACCACGGATGTGTGCGCCGGCCTCGCGGTGGGGCTCGCGGCAGATGCGAACCAGGCCGTCGAGGTGAGCATCGTCCACTACCTGTGGCCCACGCTCACCGTCGTCCAGGCGACCCTCGTCTCGCGCCGCCCTGGTGCCTTCCGGCTGGTCCTGCCCGGTGCGCTGCTGGCGATGGCGGGGATCGTCTTCGCGGTGAGCGGTCAGGTGGGCCTCGACGTCGCGAGCATCGTGCACAACGTCGCAGAGCACCCTCTGCCCTACGGACTCGCGCTCACCGCGGCGCTGGCGTGGTCCACGTACAACGTGTTCTCGCCCGCCCTGGCCCGGGGGCGCGACGGGATCACGGTGTTCTTCACCGGCGTGGGGATCGCCCTGTGGGTCATCCACCTCGCCTCCGGTGCGCCGACGCCCGCGCACGTGCCCTGGACCGGCTACCTGGCGCTGGTCGCGGCGGCCGGGGCGGTCGCCGCCGGCTACGCCCTGTGGAACATCGGCATCCTCGGCGGGGACATGCGGCTACTCGGGAGCGCCTCCTACACCACGCCGCTGCTCTCCTCCGCGGTCGCCGCGATCCTGCTGGGGACCACCCTGGGGCTGCCGTTCTGGCTCGGAGTGGTGCTGGTGGTGATCGGGTCGCTGCTGAGCTGGTGGGCCGGCCGGGAGCGGCGGACCGGCCGAGGTGCGGTGCAGGCGGCCGCGGCGGAGCATGCAGTCGCGCCGGCGCCGTCCACGCGCGAGGATGGGCTGCGCGACGAACCCCAGGAGGGCTGATGGCCAGGGCGAAGAACACCCCCAACGACCCGCAGCGGCGCGAGCGGATCCTCATCGCGACCATGCGGATCCTCCAGGAGGAGGGCATCTCTGCGGTGAGGGCACGGACCGTGGCCGCGCGGGCGGAGGTGCCCCTCAGCTCGGTCTCCTACCACTTCCCCTCGGTGCGCGAGCTCCTGTTCGAGGCCAGCCGGCGCGTGGCCGCGCTGCGCACCGAGGGTCTCGAGGCGTGGTCGGCGCAGGTCACGCGCGGGGTGATCCACCGCCGCCTGGCCGAGCAGATCCACGAGCAGATCACGACGGGGAGGGAGCTGACCGTCATCGCCTACGAGCTGTACCTCCTGGGCCTGCGGGACGAGGACTTCCGCAGCATCTCGCTCTCGGTCGCCGACGCTCTGCGGAGCGCGCTGGCCGCCCATCTCCCCGCCGCGGAGGCGGCCCGGCTCGCCGCGACCGCAGACGGTCTGCAGCTCAGCAGCCTGCTCGCCCCGGTCCCGCCCACGAGCGACGAGATCGAGGCCGCTCTGCGCGCGGAGGATGCGCAGGGCGTCGGCCCCACACCCTCCGCAGACCACTGAGACGCAGGACCCAGAGCTGGAGCAATCACACAGAGAGGATCATCATGGCAGTCATCGCCGTCGCCGGAGCGACCGGCAATCTCGGAGGGCTGGTCGTCGACCGACTCCTCGACGGGGGCGTCGCCCCGGAGGAGGTCGTGCCGTTCGTGCGCTCCGCGCAGAAGGGGGAGCCCTTCGCCGCGCGGGGGATGGAGCCGCGCGTGGCGACCTACGACGACCCGGCAGGCTTCGCCCGAGCCCTCGCGGGGATCGACAAGCTCGTCCTCATCTCGCCCCCGTCCCTCGACAACGCCGTGCGCCTGGAGCAGCTCCACGGAGCGGTCCGGGCCGCCCACGGGGCCGGGCTCGCGCAGCTCGCATTCGTGGGCCTGTCGGACCCCGAGCAGCGTGCCTTCGCCCTGGAGGACGTCGATCTCGCCATCGAACACTCGATCCGTGCGGTGGGCATCCCCTTCACCTTCCTGCGCAACTCGGTCTACCTCGACGAGCTCGGCCCCGAGCTGGCCGTGGCGGCGACCACCGGCGAGCTGCTCTCCGCGACCGGGAACCGCACGCTGAACTGGGCGCCGCGCGCCGACCAGGCCGCGGCGATCGCGGCCGCCGTGATGCAGGACGGCCACCTCGGGGCGACCTACGACCTGGTCAGCCCCGAGCCGTACACCTACGCCGACATCGCCGCATGGCTCACCGAGGCGAGCGGACGCGAGGTGACCCACCGCGAGGCACCCGCCGCGGAGGTGATCTCCGCCCTCGTCGCCGGGGGGATGGAGGGCGAGCACGCCCGGAGCATGGTCGAGGACTTCCACGGCGCGATCGCGGAGGGGAAGTGCCGCACCACCGGCGGGGACATCGAACGCCTCTCCGGCCGCCCCGGCCGGCCCACCCCCGCGTACCTCGCGCAGCTGCTGGAGAGCGGGCGGTCCGAGCGCTGAGGCCGCGGGGCCCGCGCCCTCAGGCGCGCCCGCGCAGCATCCCGTACCAGTACAGCGGTGCCAGGCCGAACCGCTTCAGCAGCCACATCGAGCGGCGCGGCTTCGCCACCCGGAACGGCAGCTTCGGCGCGTACTCTCCGGTGTAGTCCGCCTCGGTGAGGAACACCTTGTGCCCGCCCACCGTGATCGGGCAGCCGGCGTAGCCGCCGTACCTCGCCGTCGGCTCCCCGCCGCGCAGCACCGCCCGCAGGTTCTCGGCCACCACCGGGGCCTGGTCCCGCACCGCCGATGCCGTCTTGCCGTTCGGCGTGCCGGCGTTGTCGCCGAGGGCGAAGACCTCCGGGAAGTTCGGGTGCTGCAGCGTCGTCGCATCGACCTTCGCCCAGCCGCCCGGCTGCTCCGGGTCCGCGAGGCCGCTCTCTGCGATCCAGGGCGCGGCCGACTGGGGCGGCACCACGTGCAGCGCGTCGTAGGCGAGCTCCTCGGTCTGCCCGTCGGCATGGTCGAGGATCGAGAGCTTCCGGCCGTCCGGGTCGATCTCCCGCAGCTCGCAGCGGGTGCGGACCTCGATCCCGTAGTCGGCGGCCACGGTGTCCAGGGTGTCGGAGAACTCGTCCTTGTCGTAGATGCGCTCACCGGGCGTCACGAACACGATCCGGATGCGGTCGAGCACCCCGGTGCGGCGCCAGTGGTCCGCAGCGAGGTACATGATCTTCTGGGCGGCGCTGGGGCACTTCACCTTCCCGGCGGCGCGGGTGAAGACGACGGTGCCCGCGGTGATCCCGCTCAGGATCGACCAGGTCTTCTCGGCGTGGTCGAAGGAGTAGTTGCTCGAGACCTGGGGCGTGGTCATCGCCTCGGCCAGGCCGGGGATCCCGTCCCAGTCCAGCGCGATCCCGGTGGCCAGCACCAGGGTCTCGTAGGTGATCTGCTCGCCGTCGGCCAGATGCGCGCGCCGGGCACGGGGGTCGATCCGCGTCACGGCGTTGCGCACCCAGGTGACACCCCGCGGCATGACCTGCGCTTCGGGCCGGACCGTGCTGCGCAGGGAGGCGAGGCCCGCGCCCACGAGGCTCCAGGCCGGCTGGTAGTAGTTGACGTCCGACGGCTCGACCACGACCACGCCGTGCTCATGGGATCGGCGCAGGCGGGCGGCGACGGAGAGTCCGGCGGCGCCGCCGCCGACGATCAGGATGCGGGCGTGCTGGGTGGTCTGTGTGCTCATGAGGGGTCCTCTGCTGTCTGTTCTGGCGGGATATCGCTGTCTGCTCCGACGGTGACCGTCGGAGGCGTACGGGGCGGCGCGGGGCGATCGCGTGCTCAGCCCGCGGGGACCTGCGGGTCGATCCGGCGCGCGGCGCGCCACTCCACGACGCCCTCGTCCATCGAGGCGGCGTCCAGCCCCTGCCGGCGCAGGAACTGCGCCGCCTCCTGCGCCGTCTCGCACCAGCCGCTGCGGCAGTACACGACGACGTTGCGGTCCTGCGGGATCTCCTCCCACCGCTGCGGCAGCTCGTCCCAGGGGATCGAGGCCGCGCCGGGCAGATGTGCGGCCCGGTACTCGACCTCGGAGCGCACATCCAGCACCAGCATCTCCGCGGTGAGCGAGGCGGTGTCGATCACCGGTGCCGTGCCCCGGGAGTCGTGCGCCTCCTCCCGGGCGTGGCCACGGCCCGACGCCTGGGTGCCGGCCAGGGAGTTCAGGGCCACCAGGAGCTGGGCGACCTCGGGCCCGGCGATCCGGTAGTGGATCGTCGTCCCCTCCCGGCGGGAGCGGACCAGCCCGGCGCGCCGGAGCACCTGGAGCTGGGCGGAGACGGTCGAGACGGAGGAGGACATGCTCCGGGCGAGCGCCTCCACCGAACGCTCGCTCTGCGCGAGGATCTCCAGCGCCTCGAGGCGCCGGCCGTGCGCGATCGCCTTCGCGATCTGCTCGGCGGATTCCCGGACCACCGACTCGTCCACCATCGATCCGTATTCCATGGATCAACAGAATAGGTGGCCGGCCGGGCATCCGCCAGTGCCCGGCGTGGCGGGTGGCTGTGCCGGGTGCGCAGGAGTTCGGCGCTGCCGCGCCGTCGGCGGGACCGCCGCACGCCGCCTGGACGGCGTGCGGTTCGGGTAGCCCCCGAGGCGAGAGGGGTCAGGTCACCTCGTCGACATCCGCGGCCCAGGTGTTGCAGGCGGAGAGGTCGCCGCCGGACTCGAAGCCCCGCTCGATCCACGCCACCCTGATCTCGGGGCGGATGGTCTCCGGCGGCTCCCCCTCCGACCAGCGGGACGGGTCGATCAGCGCCTCACGCAGTGTCTTCGACGGCTCGGACGCGGACGGCACCTGCATCGACATCGCTGCGGCCCAGCACTGGTCCTGGAGGCTGTCGCGCCGCCACGCCTCGACGAAGCGCTCCTCGTCGGTGTCCTCGAGGCCGTCGCGCATGGAGAGGTAGTAGAAGGCCACCGAGCTGTTCCATGCCACGGGGTTCGTGTAGATGTACGCGAGGTCCCACAGGTAGGCGCCGGGGACGTCCGCCGCATCGCTGAGATCCAGCCCGGTGCCGTACCCGACGGGCCAGTAGATCGTCGAGTCGAGGTTGCACATCCGCGGGAGATCCGCGGAGAAGTGCGTGTCGCACGCGGCGTCCGACGGGATGTCGGGGTGGGTGTAGACCACGACCGTCGGGCTCACCCACGGCAGGCCGCGGTCCGAGCTCGCCGTCGCCCACATCTGGTTCAGGCAGCCGGAGGCGGCGTCCAGCACGGCCTGGAGCTCCTCGACCGACGGTTCGACCGGCGTCTCGGGGAGCTCGCACTCCGCCAACTCCGGCAGGGAGCCCTCGGTGAGCGGGTTGTCCTCGAGCACCGCCCACAGCTCCTCGACGGAGCCCCTCGGCCGATCGGTCGGTGAGGCCACGCGGAAGTCGGAGCCCTCCTCCTCGGTGTGCGTCGCCTCCTCCGGGCCGGTCTCCTCGACCGAGGACTCCGGATCGTCCGGGGTCGTGGCGCTCTCGGACGGCGCGTCCGTCGCGACATGAGGGTCCTCGCCCTGGCGGAGCACGAGGAACGTGATCCCACCGCCGACCACCAGCAGCAGAGCGAGCACGCAGGCCATGGCCACGCCGATGAGCAGCCAGGGCCGCTTGCGCTGCGGCGGCTGTCCGGGGCCTCCCGACCCCGGCGGGATGCCCGGGCCGCCGGGGCCCTGCGGGCTTCCGGGACCCCAGGCGGCGCCGTGGGGGCCGCCGGGGCCCTGAGGGCTGCCGGAGCCCCAGGGCGTGCCGTAGCCCTGGGCCTGCGGAGCGCCGTAGCCGGGAGCCTGCGGAGCGCCGCGGCCCACTCCGTCGTACCCCGGCTGCGCAGGCGGAGCGGCCTGCGGAGGATGGCCGGGCGGCCCCTCCTGTGGTGCCCCGTTCCGCCACGGTTCGCCCGGGGACCCGGTGCCGGGCCCACCCCATCCTGAGCTCGACATCAGCTCCCCCTCGCTCTTGCCGTTCCTCTGCTGAGGGCAGGATAGGCGGGAGGGCCGCGCCCCGGCAGGGGAGCGCACGCGGTCAGCGCACGGATCGTGGCCGACACCGACGGCGGCCGAGGGCGACGTGTCGCGCTGACATGCACCGATGCTCTCCGGGTGGGACCAGATTCCGATGCGGTCACGAGTGCGGGGTCGGCGGCCGCGGGCTGGGCCCGGTGCGGTGCCGAGCGTCAGCGTGAGCACGCTGGGGTGCGGGTATGCGAAAGGCCCCTGAGATGCGATCGACATCGCAGGTCAGGGGCCTTTTCTGGGAGCGGAGGATGGGGGATTTGAACCCCCGAGGGCGTTAACCCAACACGCGTTCCAGGCGTGCGCACTAGGCCGCTATGCGAATCCTCCAGCGCTCATCAGAGCAGGCATAAGCGTACCCGACGCCGATCAGTGGTGCGAACCGGATCGGCACAGGTCACATTCCGTCCGTCCGGCAGGCCCGGCGCCGCAGGGCTGGGCCGGGGCCCGTCGAGCCGCGCACCGTCAGCACCGGGTCGACGACGCTCACGGCGTCGTGCGCGCGCCCGGCGAACCGTTCCCGCAGCATCTGGGCGGCGAGCCGGCCCATCTCCTGACGCGGCTGGTTGACGCTGGTCAGATGCGGGCGGACCGTGAGTGCCACCGCCGAGGAGTCATAGCCGACCACGCTGAGCTGCCCGGGCACGTCGATGCGGTGGTCCGCCGCGCGGTGCAGCACGGTGACCGCGGCGATGTCGTTCGCCGCGAAGACGGCGGTGGGAGCCTCCGCATCGCCGCGTCGCAGAGAGCGCAGCAGCTGCTCGAGCCCGGCGTCGGCCGATCCGGGATCCGGACCGATCACCTGTGCGCTCCCGCGCAGATGCAGTCGCGCGGTCTCCTCCAGGAAGCCGGATCGTCGCATCGCCGGGCCCGGCCGGGTCGACAGGGTGACATGAGCGAGTCGGCGATGCCCCTGCTCGACCAGATGGCGCACGGCCAGCGCCGCACCGGCATGGTCATGATTGAGCACCGCGTCGGTGCCGGGCACCGGGTCCTGCATCCTCCCGATCACCGCCACCGGCACCCGTCGTGCGGCCTGCTCGAGCGCCTCCGGGCTCAGCCAGGTGGTCACTGCGACGATGCCGTCCACGTCCAGGTCGAGCAGCCGGCGCAGCTGCCGTCCCAGGTGCGCGCTGTCGCGCCGGCCGTGGGCGATCACCACCCCGAGCCCGAGGCTGTCCGCCTCCGCCTCGATCCCGGCGATGACGTCCGTGTGGTATGGGTTCCCGAGGTCCGTGGGGAGCACCCCGAGCAGGCCGGCACCGCGTGCGCGGCGGCGGTAGCCGAGCCGTCGTGCCGCGCCGTGCACCCGCTCCCGGGTCCCGGCGGCCACCCCGGGCCGATCGTTCAGCGCCATCGAGGCGGCCGCCGAGGACACCCCGGCCGCCCGAGCCACCTGAGCCAGCGTGATCCGCGCGGTCGGACGCTCCCCGGGGTGTGCCATGCCACCGGTCTACACGGTCAGCCCCGGCCCTGGCCGGCGGATCTGAAGAGTTTCAGGTCCCGCGGCGAAGGTGTGCCCAGAGGTTCACCGGGAGTTCACGAGGCCCGCCGAGCCTCTTCCTAGCGTTGCCGGTGCGACGTCGAGCAGCCGACCTCGCGCCGTATCCCTTCCAGATCGGAGAGACGTGACCACAGCGCCTCGCGGCCCGCAGCCGGCCCCCTGCCTCAGCGGCCCCGCCCCTGCCGTCCTCACGGCCGCACGACCCGACTCGCCCCGGCCCGTCCTCCCGGCGCCGCGCGCGCTGCTGCTGGACTTCGGCGGCGTGGTCATCTCCACCACCCCCCGCCTGACCTGGGCGCGCGAGCTCGCGGAGATCGTGGTCGAGCGTGCCCGCGCCGTCGGCACCGTGCTCGAGGCCGACGAGGTCGAGGACTCCCTCCGGGTGGGCCGCTCTGCGCTGTCGCTGTGGAAGAACGCCGCCAGCCGGCGCCTGGCCCCGCGCGAGCTCGCACCGCGCGAGATCGTCGAGGACTTCCTGCTCGCCGACCTGCCGTCGACGGTGCGCGGCGCCCTGGCGCTGGACGCCCAGGAGCTGCTCGCCGCGATGGCGCCCCTGGTCGCCGAGCACCACCTGCGCCCCGGCGTGGCCGAGCTGCTCACCGAGTGCGGCACCCGCGGGATCCGCCTCGGCATCGTCTCCAACGCCCACTCCGGCCGGGCGCACCGCACCATCCTCGAGGACCTCCGGCTCACGGAGGCGTTCGGGGTGCAGATCTACTCCGACGAGGTGGGGATCCGCAAACCCCATCCGGACATGATCCGCCTGGCGGCCGAGGCGCTCGGCGTCACCCCCGCCGAGGTCTGGTACGTGGGCGACACCCTGGACCGCGACGTGGTCGCCGGGCGCCGCGCCGGCGTCGGCGCGGTGGTGATCACCCGCGACCGCCGCACCGACCATCCGCCCTTCCGCATCACCGACACTCCCGACCTGGTGCTCGACACCCCGGAAGGGCTGCTCGAGCCGCTGCGCGAGGCGCTCGACGGCGACCCGGCGCCGCAGGCCGACCAGATCCCGTCGTCCGCCCCCGAGCGTCGCCCCGCGCTGCTGCTCGACCACGGCGGCGTGATCACGCTGTCCACCCCGAACCCGCAGCGCTTCGCCGAGGTCGCCGCGCGGATCGTGGCGCTGTCGCAGCGGATCGGCAGCCCGATCGACCTCGCCACCGCCGAGCGTGCCGCCGCCGAGGGCTGGGACCGCCACCGTGCCCGCAAACGAGCCCGCGACGCCTCCACCGATCCCGCGCACCGACACGAGGAGATCGACCCGGCCCTGCTCTGGGGCGACCTCGTCGGCGCGGACCTGCCCGCACCGCTGCGCGCCGCCCTGCGGCTCGAGGGCGCGCAGCTGTCCCTGCTCCTGCACCGGAACAAGAACCTGCCCGCCCCGCGCCCGGGCGCGGTCGAGCTGATCCGCTGGTGCCACGAGAACGGGATCGTGGTCGGCATCGTCTCCAACACCATCTCCGGGCGCGGGGTGCGGGAGATCCTCGCCCGCTACGGCCTCACCGCGATGATCGGCCCCGCCGCCTATTCCGACGAGGTCGGGGTGCGCAAGCCCGGCGGCGCGATCTTCGAGGCCGCCCTCGCAGGCCTCGGGACCCACCGGGCCGACGTCGTCTACGTCGGCGACAAGGCCCTGAACGACGGCCGCGGAGGCCGCGACGCCGGCATCGGCACCATCTGCCTGCTGCGCGGCGGCAAGGACCCCGACGAGGCGCTCGACGCCGCCGTGACCAGCGGGGACGCCGACCACGTGCTCGATTCCCCCGCCCAGGTCATCGACGTCCTCGCCGCGATGCTCCCGGCCGAGCACCGCTGCCGGCCGAGCCGCGCTGACGCACCGGCCTCCTGACCCACCGCCCCGCCCGTCCGCCGCCGCCCCGAGACCCGGCCCCGACCACCGTCGGCGCCCGCCCCACCGCAGCAGCCCCGCCCACCGCAGTCGCTCCCGCCCATCCCCTGCAGCCCCGAGGAGTCCCACCATGTCCACCCGGATCCCTGCCCCGCCCGCCGACCACCAGCGGCGCGGCCGCCTGCGCGGCGTCGTCGACGGCATGCGCCGCACCGAGCTGACCACCTCCCAGAAGCTGATGGTGTTCGTCCTGTCGATGTCCCTGTTCGGGCTGTCGAACATCATCCTGGAGATCGTGCCGGATCCCTCCATCGGGCCCGTCGACATCTCCGTGTCCAACATGATCTTCGTGCCGCTGGCGATGGCGGCGCTGCTGTCCCCGTTCTGGGCCGCGCTCGGCGCCCCGCTGGGCGAGATCGTGTTCACGGACCTGCTGATGGGTGACTTCTCCGGTCTCGCCGAGATCGAGGGGTACCTGCAGATGTTCCTCGCGATCTACATCGGCGGCTCGCTCGTGCGCAACCCCCGCAGC
>DATGUQ010000264.1:0-3333 GCA_035301145.1 Brachybacterium sp.
GGCGTCTCGGCGCCGGCCGCCTACGGGGTGCCGCTGCCGCTGGTCGCTGCGGCCGTGCGCGCCGCCGCCCGCAGCGGGACGCTCACCCTGCTGGACGTGGTGGAGCTGAACCCGTCCCTCGACATCGACGGCCGCACCGCCCGGGCCGCGGCCCGGCTCATCGACGACGCGGTGCGCCTGGTCTGCGGCGCGGAGGCCTGAGCGGCTCGGGTCCCGGCCCGGCTCAGAGCAGGAGGGTCTCGACGAGGGTCACCACGGCGACGCCGGCGAGCAGGGCGGCGAACAGAAGGGTCAGGGTCGAGGGGCGGGCCTTCGCCGAGAGCGGCCCGCCCAGCATCCCGCCCACCGCGGAGCCACCCGCGAACACGAGCGTCGTCACCCAGTCGATGTCGACGTCGGTGCCGACGCGGGCGAGGAGGCTGGAGGCGGTCGCGATCACCATGACCAGCAGGCTCGTGCCGGAGGCGCGGCGCATCGCGAGACCCAGCGCGATCACCAGCATCGGCACGACCATGAACCCGCCGCCCACACCGAAGAAGCCGGTGAGGAAGCCGGTGAGCGAGGCCGCGGCGATCACGACGCCCAGCCGCGGGGAGGGCGGCCGGGCGGGGGTCAGCGGCAGCTCGGGCTCACCATGGTGGTGGTGGATCCCGTCGGCCGTCTCGACCGTGTCGGGGCCGGGCTGGTCGAGCACCGGGTCGTCGTGCGAGGTGACGGCGGCGTCCGCATCCGTGCGCGGGGCGGTGCCGAGGGCGGCGGTCTCCGCATCCTCCGTCCGCCGGGTGCGCAGGCCGCGGCGCAGCATCACGGCCGCGACGGCGGCGAGCATGATCCCGAACAGCGTGAGCAGCACATCGGCCGGGACCAGGGCCGAGAGCCGTGAGCCGACCACCGCGCCGGCGATCGACACGGCGGCGAACACGAGCCCGGCCCGCCATTCCACGTTCCGCTGCCGCGCATGGTGGGGAAGGCTCGCCAGCGCTGTGATCAGCACGATCACGAGGCTCGAGGCGGTCGCGGCGTGCGGGGGCATGCCGAGCAGGAACACCAGCACCGGGACCGCGAGGATCCCGCCGCCCGCGCCGAGCGCCCCGACCACGATCCCGACCCCGATACCGACGGCGATCGCGAGCAGGACGAGCTCCATCAGGCGGACTCCTTCGGGGTGGGCGGCAGCTGGTCCATCGTATCCGCAGCGTCGTCCCGGCAGGAGCCGCACCGTGGCGCGCCGATAGGATCGAGGGACCGTCCCCGAGGAGGAACCATGTCCCAGGACCCGCGCGCAGGCGCCCCGGCGCGGCCGGACCCGGCGGCACCGGCGCTCCTGGACCCGGCCTCCCCCGCGATGGGGGAACGGATCGCCGAGGCGTGGCGGCTCGGGGCGCTCGTGCGAGCGTCCGACCCGCACCGCTCCGTCCTGCCGCCCTCCCGCCCCGGCCGGCTCCCCGGCCGGGCCCACGTGGCGCTCGCGGGCGTCGGCGAGCGCTTCGCCGCCTGGCGCGTCACGCCGCAGGAGGGCGCCGCGGTCATCGTGCGGGTCCCGCACGTCGCCCCCGAGGAGCTCCATCAGGACCTCGCCCACGAACTCGCGGCGCTGACGCTGATCCCGCCGGAGGTGGGCCCTGCCCCGATCGCCGTGCACGACGAGGCGTCGACGAGCCCGCTGGGCCACCCCTGCGTCGTGACCACCGACGTGCCCGGGGTCGCCGCTGCGCCAGGGGCCTGGACCGGCGCGCACCTGCGCTCCCATGCCCGTCTCCTCGCCCGCCTCCACTCCGTGCCCGCTCCCGGGCGGGGACCGGTGAGCTCGGGGCCGGAGCCGTGGGCGGCGGTCCCCGTCGGCACCCCGCAGCTGCTGGCCGAGGTCGAGGCGGAGGTCGGGGTGTGGCGGGAACGGCACGGCGCGCTCCTGGCCGAGCACGGCCTCGAGCCGTTCCTCGAGGCGGCGCTGACCGGGGTGGCCGGGATCGAGGACCAGATCGCCTCCCTCGAGGGCTTCTCCCTGTGCCACGGCGACCTGTGCGCGACGAACATCCTGTGGGCGGGCACGGACGCGGCGAGCAGCGACCCGCGCGTGCAGTACATCGACTTCGAATGGGCGCAGGGCGACGATCCCGCTCGGGACCTCGCGATCATCGGCGGGCGCGTGCACGGCGGGCCCTGGTACGTCCCGCTCGCGGAGGAGCAGGTCGCCCAGTTCGTCGATGCGTACGTCAGAGCGCGCGGCGAGCTCGGCGAGGTGCCGGCCGCGGTCGCCGACGTCGCCGCGCTGCGGGAGCGGATGCGCGCCTGGACCGCCTACGAGCGCACCGCGATGCTCGTGCACGTCGCCTCCCGCGCCGCCACGCGCGCCTCGCACCGGCGGGTGCTGCCGGTGCTGCGGGGCACCCTGGCCGAGGCACTCGGACTCGACCCCTGAGGCCCATACGGATCGGGCCACGGACCGGATCCGGGACCGGTCGCGTGCCGCACGACACGGCGAGTGGCACCGCCGGCCCCGACTCTGCGTACGGTGGGCCCATGGAAGACTTCGTGAAGAACGCCGACAACGCCCCTGCCGGATACTTCGCGGCGGAGGCCGCCGGGCTCCGCTGGCTCTCGGAACCGCAGGTCGTCCCCGTGGTCGAGGTGCTCGAGGAGAAGCGGAAGACGCTGCGGCTGGCGCTGCTGGACGCGGTGCCGCCCACGGCCGAGGCCGCGCGCGAGCTGGGGCGGGGGCTGGCTCGGCTGCACGACGCCGGGGCGCCCTCCTTCGGCTGGACCCCGGCCGAGGGCGCCTGGTTCGGACCGCTCGAGAGCCCCTTCGCCGTCTCCACCGCGCCGAGCCCGGACTTCGCCCGGTACTGGGCCGATGACCGGCTGCGGCCCCTGGCCGACAGCGTCACCCGCACGCTCGGCGCCGACGGCCACGACACCGTGGACGAGGCGATCGACATCATCGCCGACGGCGCCTTCGACGGCGTCAGCGGGCAGGGCGAGGAGGAGCCGGCCCGCGTCCACGGGGACCTGTGGTCCGGCAACGTGATGTGGACGGCCGACGGCGCGACGCTCATCGACCCGGCCGCGCACGGCGGGCACCGGCTCGAGGACCTCGCGATGCTCTCCCTGTTCGGCGCCCCGTTCCTCGAGGAGATCTTCGAGGGCTACGAGGCCGAGCACCCCCTGCCCGGGGACTGGCGGCAGGATCTGCCCGCCCACCTGTTCTTCGGCCTGCTCGCGCACGTGCGGATCTTCGGCGAGGCCTACGTGGACCAGGCCATCGCCACAGCGGAGACGATCATCGACCGCGCGGACCAGCTGGGGTTCTGAGCCCGGGCCCGCTCGGGTGACGTC
>DATGUQ010000265.1:0-9329 GCA_035301145.1 Brachybacterium sp.
CCGACCAGTCGTCGACCGACGACGCCGACCCGAACGAGGAGTGATCCGTGAGCACGAGTGACTCGAGGACCACCACCGGGCCCGACGGCCCGGCAGAGTCCACGTCCAAGCTCCCGGCCTTCTCGGAGAAGCCGTCGGCGCCCTCGCCGTCCTCGGCGGACACCTCCGAGCAGACGATCGGCACCGGCAGGGGCTCCGCCTCCCGCGGCGCCAGCCGCAGCCCGAAGAAGAGCCCCACCCCCACGAGCCCGGCCGAGACGGAGCGCCGCGGCCCGCGCCGCGTGCGGCTCACCCTGGCCCGGCTCGACCCGTTCTCGGTGATGAAGCTGTCCTTCCTCGCCGCGATCGCGATCGGCATCGCCACGGTGGTCGCCGTCGTGCTGCTGTGGAACCTGGTCGAGGCGATCGGTCTGTGGTCGATGGTCGACCAGCTGGGCCGTGACCTCAACGGCGGCGAACCGCTGCCGTTCATGGAGTTCTTCACCTTCTCGAAGATGACCAGCTACGGCACCATCGTCGCCGTGGTGAACGTCGTGATCATCACCGCGCTCGGCACCCTGGGAGCCTTCCTGTACAACCTGGTGGCGGCGCTGCTGGGCGGGCTGAAGATGACCTTCACCGACGAGTGACCGACCCGCCCCGTCGGGCGGCGCGCGCGGTGGGGGGCCCGAGCTGCAGGCATCGCGCCTCGTCGTCCCGCGTCCGCGCTCGTCGGCCGCTGCCTCGGCGTCAGGTGCCCTGCAGAGCGGTGACGTCGGCGATGCGGGCCTCGAGGTGGGCCAGTGCCTGCTCTGCCGGCACGGTCGCGGCGACGCCGTGGGCGCCGGCACCCAGGGAGATGCGGCGCTCCGGGTCCCCGGTGAGGTCGGCGTCGGCGATCACCGGCCAGGCGGTGCTCGCGCCGAAGGGCGTGATGGTGCCGCGCTCGTAGCCGGTGACCTCCTTCGCGACGTCCTGGTCCGGCATCGACAGCCGGTTCACCCCCAGCAGCGCCCGCAGCTTCGGCCAGGAGATCTCCCGGTCGCCGGGCACCAGCACGAACAGGAAGTCGCCCTCCCCGCGCCGCACCACCAGGGTCTTGACGATGTCGCGGGGCTCCACGCCGCGCGCTGCCGCGGCCTCCGCGAGGGAGCGCACCCGGCCGTGCCGGGTGATCTCGAAGTCCAGGCCGGAGGCCTCGAGGGCATCGATCGCGCGCTGTTCGCTCATGCGCCCAGGGTAGGCCCGGCGTGCCGCGGACGCGTCGGGTGAGGACCGTCGCGGAACCCTGGGGTCGCCGCAGCCGTCTCGCTATGGTCGGAGGATGTCCTCCTCGCTCGACGCCCCTGCCCCGCCCGTTCCCGCTCCCGAGGACTATCCGTGGGTCGGCCCGGCGGTGCGCTCCGCCCTGCTGCTGGACGAGGGGATCGTGGACCTCGACCCCCACGGCGGGGTCGAGGAGCCGTCGGAGCAGGCCGAGGAGCCGCTGGTCGACATCGCCGCCATCGAGCAGGCTCTCGCCGAGGAGGGCGCGGCGCCGCTCGCCGAGCGCACCCTGGTGCTCGCCGTCGGCTCCAACCAGACCCCCGAGACGATCGCCCGCAAGTACCGCCGTTCCGGCCGCGACATCCCGGTGACCACGCCGTTCGTGCGCTGCACCGTGCACGACCTGGCCGTCGGGCATGTCGCGCACATCGCCGTTCCCGGCTACCTGCCCGCCGCCCCGTACCGGGCCGAAGGGGAGCGGATGGAGCTGGTCGCGACCTGGTTCGACGAGGAGCAGCTGGCCGTCGTCGACGAGACCGAACCGAACTACGACCGCCTGCGGCTGTCCACGAAGGACTACCCGCTCACGCTCGCCACCGGACAGCAGCCGGCACACTTCGACGTGTACGCCTCGGTCTGGGGTGTGCTCGCCCACGAGCGCCGGCCGATCCCGCTGCGGCACCGCCAGCAGGAGGTGTTCGACGAACTGGTGGGCCTGACCAGCTCCTCCCTGACCCGCGGCGACGCCGCAGAGATCTGCACCGCCCTCGCCGCGGCGCCCGAGGCGCTGCACGAACTGGTCACCGCCCACGGCCTGGTGGCGCCCGACGGGCTGCCCCACTGAACGGAGAGGGGACCGAGTGCGGTCCCCACGACCCGGCCAGCGCTGTGACCTCCGGAACACCCGCCCGGACCAGTTGGACGCCGCGCTGTGCGCACCGTACAGTAGTGCGTCGGTGGTCGACATCCGGAGCAGCTCCGGTGCGAACTCCCCCGGGCCTATAGCTCAGTCGGTTAGAGCGCTGTCCTGATAAGACAGAGGTCGCTGGTTCAAGTCCAGCTAGGCCCACGTCGAGGATCGGAGGAACTCATGAAGAAGTTCATCACCACCGCCGCCGTCCTGCTCGGGACGTCGATCGCGGGAGTCCTCACCTGGCGGAAGATCGAGTCCGACCGGATCCGCAACGACCTGTGGACCGAGGCCGAGCAGGCCTTCGCCGCACAGGACACCGCCGCGACGCAGGATCAGCCGGCCACCTCGGCACGCGCCTGATCCCCCACCGTCACCGCAGGTGACACCATTCTCGGGAGCACCGAGCACGGGGACTTAGCTCAGTTGGTAGAGCGGTAGCTTTGCAAGCTTCAGGTCAGGGGTTCGATCCCCCTAGTCTCCACCCCCATCGAAACCCCCTCCCACGTGAGGGGGTTTCGTCGTCTCCTCCGCCGTCGCCCTCGCTGCGTCCGACGGCTCCGTCGACGCGATCTGGTCGGCGCGCCCTGCGGCGCACTGGGGTGCCTCCTCGCCGATCCCCGACGTGCTGATCCCGCCCGGAAACGGCGGGCGGGTGTGATCCAGGGACGAAATGATCTCTGTTCGAAAACGTCGACGCAGGCGTTCTGTCATCATCGGGTCCCACGATCGGGCGGACAGCGTTCTGCATAGCCGCACTCCACAGCTGTGGCAAGCGATGCTTCCTCCTCAGAGGTGGGTTTTCCACAATATATGTCTACCGACGAGTAGTATTGCGTTCGCTCTTCCTCAGGAAGAACAGGTGTGCGAAACTACAGCCATGTCATTCGATTCGTACGGCGAGGATGCCGAGGCCCCGGGAGCTGACCACAGCGCTCCCGGAGCCGGTGCCGTGCGCGGGGACGGCGGTGCTGCGGGGCCGGAGCGAGGGGCCCGCCACGACATCGCGATCACGGCCGGCGACGAGGAGCTGCTCGTCGGCGGGGCCGACGTCGAACAGGTGCGGACCGCGCTGGCGGAGCTCGGCGCCCGCGGCTCCCGGTCCCTGGACGGACTGACTCCGGTGGAGACGATCGCGCTGCTGGACGGGCTGCAGAGGCTCTCCGGCGCGATCGCCGCCGTGCAGGCGCGTGCCCTGGTCCACCTCGAGGCCGCGGTCAAGCAGGACTGCCGGGACCGCGGGGAGACGGCGAAGCAGGCGCTGAAGGTCGCCCGCGCCGAAGCCTCCGCCGCGCTGAAGACGTCGAAGTCCGCTTCCGGACAGTCGATGTCGTCCTGCCGCCGGCTGGTGCAGTCGATGCCGGGGATGCTCTCCGCGCTCGCCCACGGGCGCATCGTCGCGGCCTCCGGGCACCAGATCGGCAGGGCCATGGCCCCGGCCTCCCCGTCCCAGCGCGAGCAGGTCGACGAGATCCTCACCGGCCACCTGGGATATCTCGAAGGCGCCGGTCCCGAGGACTGGGGCGACGAGGCTGAGCGAGTGCTGCACTCACTGGACCCGGGCGGTGCCGCCGACCGTCATGAGGTGCCCCGTCGGGAGCGGAGCGTGACCGTGCGGCGCGGCCGCCACGGGATGGCCACGATCACCGCGCACATCACGGGGTTGGACGGCGCGCGGATCCGCAAGGGCCTGTCGCTCGCCGCCGAGAAGGCCCGGGCGAGTGGTGACCGGCGCGGTCACCAGCAGATCATGGCGGATCGTTTCGTGGACGCGCTGATCGGTCGCGGCGACGGGATCGACCCGAGCACGCTGGAGATCGGAGTGCTCGTCACCGACCGGTCGCTGCTGGCTCCGTCGCACGCCGACGCCGCCACCGTCGAGGGCTACGGCAGCGTGCCCTACGAGCACATCTGCCAGGAGATGCTCGCAGCGCTCGAGGCCGAGGAGGATCCGGAGCTCGCGCTGACGATGCGGAAGGTGTTCCTGGACCACGACGACGGGCAGCTCGTGGCGGTCGAGTCACGCTCGCGGCAGTTCCCACCGGCACTCGCCCGCCTCCTGCGCTACGCGCACCAGACCTGCCGTGCCCCGTACTGCGACGCGAGCATCCGCCAGCTCGACCACATCGTGCCCTGGTCCGAGGGCGGGCAGACCTCGCTCGACAACGGCAACGGGCTGTGCGCTGCGGACAACCAGAAGGAGCAGGCCGGTCAGACCGCCCGCGTGATCACCGACGGGGACGGCGTGCGCCGCACGGTCGAGTGGACCACGCGGTACGGGCAGAAGGCTCGGCGGGGCGGCATCAACTTCGACCCCGTCGGCACCGCCCGGCGCCGCAGGCACCACGAGCAGCAGCCGCCGGTCCTGGACGACGGGATGCGCGCAGCAGGGGCACCGCCCGACGTCGAGAAGTCACCGGCCCGCGTGGACGAGGAGGCGGGGGCGTCGCTCGAGCGCGCCCTCACGCGTCTCGACCTCGGATCCGCCGCGCAGCGGACCTCGCACCCCATCGAGACCCTGGCGGGCCGGTCCCGACACCGGCTGCGCCGGCGCCGCTTCAACTGCATCTTCCTGCCGCACCTGGTCGTCATCGACGCGCAACGAGGGCCATAGCGGTTGACGGGAGCCATAGCGGTTCTGGTCGGCACTGCGGTCTCCGCGGCGACCAGGGAGCCGCCTCGCACGGGCTGTTACGCGGTCCGCAGGGAGCTGAACAGCAGGCTGGTCTGCGTCGAGTTCACGCCCGGGATGGCACGGATCCGCTCGAGGACCAGGTCGAACTCGGCCAGGTTGCGGCAGCGCAGCTGGAGCACCAGGTCCCAGGTGCCGGTGGTGGAGTGGAACTGCTCGACCTCGGGGTAGCCGCGGATCTCGTGGACGACGTCGTGATTGCGGCGCGTGTCGGTGGCCACGAGCATCACGCCGCGCACCGAGTCCTGGTCCACGTCCCCGCTGACCCGGATCGTGAACCCCTCGATCACGCCGGTGTCGACGAGCCGGTCGATCCGCGACGTGACCGTCGACCGATTGACCCCCAGCTCCCGCGCCAGCTCCGCCACCGGGGTGCGGCTGTTCGAGCGCAGCAGGGCGATGAGGCGGTGATCCAGAGCGTCGAGCACACAGACAGCCTAGTGCTGCCCAGCAATGTGCGGGAAGAGTCCCCGTTCTGTCCGCAACTCGTCGATTGCGGCGCCGCATCGCCGACCTCTACGTTCTCTCTTGGCCCAGGTGAGGGCGTGGTTTCGGGAGATTCTCCCGCAGGATCCGTGGAGGAGGCGAAGTGCTCGATGTGTCCGTGCTGCCGGCATTCCTGGTGGCGGTCGCCGTCATCCTGGCGACCCCGGGGCCGGACATGGCGTTCCTGGTCGCGACCGGGATCAACCAGGGTCGACGGGCAGCCGTCCGCGGGGCCTTCGGGGTCACCTCGGCCATGACCATCTGGGTGCTGGTGGCGGCCACGGGTCTGGGAGTGGCGCTCACCCAGGTGCCCGCCGCGCTCGACGCGATCCGCCTCGCCGGGGCCGCCTATCTGCTGTTCCTGGCCCTTTCCACCTTCCGCAAGGCCGGAGCGGAGCTGGCCGAGGCGGAGACCACCCCCGACGTGTTCCGCCGCGGCTTCCTGGTGAACCTCACCAATCCCAAAGTCGCGCTGTTCTTCGTCGCGTTCCTGCCTCAGTTCCTCGGTGCGGCGGGAGAGCATCCCTTCGCGCAGATCCTCATGCTGGGCCTGCTGCTCCAGGGCATCGGTCTGGCCGTCGACGTCGCCATCGGCAGCGCGGCCGGCCTCTTCCGCGACGCCGTGCTCACCAAGCAGAAGGTGCGCCTGGCCCTGGACGCGATCGCCGGCACCGTGTACGGAGGCCTGGCCGCCCTGTTAGTCCTCGAGGTCGCTCGCCGCTGAGCGGTCCCACATCAGCCGGAGTTCAGCCGCGCGGCCTGCCGAAGCAGGTGGTCCCGCTCCGCGATGCTGGCGGCGGTGCGCGCCGCCTCGGCGTACCTGCGCGCGGCGAGGGCGGTGTCCCCGTCGGCCTCGTGCAGGTGGGCGGCCACCGCCGCATGCCGCGGAAGGGAGGTGTCGAGCTCCGCGAGGGCCGCCAGACCGGCCCGCGGCCCCTCTGCCTGACCGAGGGCCACCACCCGGTTCAGCCGGGCGATCGGGTTGTCCGTGAGCGCCACCAGCTCGTCGTACCACTCGAGGATCTGGGGCCAATCGGTCTCCGCCGCGGTCGGCGCGTCCGCGTGCAACGCGGCGATCGCGGCCTGGACCTGGAACTCCCCGAGGCGGTCCCGGCCCAGCGCTGCCTGCAGGATCCCGATGCCCTCGGCGATCAGGGCCGTGTCCCAGCGGGTGCGGTCCTGCGCCTCGAGCGGCACCAGGGCGCCGTGGGCCGTGAACCGGGCGGCGCGGCGCGCATGATGCAGCAGCATCAGCGCCAGCAGCCCGTCCACCTCCGGGTGCGCGATCACGGCACGCAGCTGGCGGGCGAGCCGGATCGCCTCCGCGGCGAGGTCCACGTCCCCCGAGTAGCCCTCGTTGAAGATCAGGTAGAGCACCCGCAGCACGGTGGCGACGTCCCCCGGGCGGTCGAGTCGCTGCCCGGCCACGGTGCGTTTCGCTCGGGAGATGCGCTGGGCCATGGTCGCCTCCGGCACCAGGTACGCCTGCGCGATCTGGGCGGTGGTGAGCCCGCCGACGGCCCGCAGCGTCAGTGCGACCGCGGACGCCGGGGTCAGCGACGGGTGGGCGCACAGGAAGAACAGCTGCAGCGAGTCGTCGGCGGCGCTGACCGGACCGGGAGCGGGCTCGTCCTCGAGGAGCTCCTCCCGGCGCCGGCGGGCGTCCTCCGCCCGCACCTGGTCGAGGAACTTCCGCCACGCCACGGTTACCAGCCAGGCCTGCGGGTCCGTCGGCGTCTCCTGTTCCCAGGCCGAGAGCGCCGTGATCAGCGCCTCCTGCACGGCGTCCTCCGCCGCCGCGAAGTCAGCGCCGCGGCGGCGGAGGATGCCGATCACTGCGGGCACCAGCTCCCGCAGCTGGGCCTCGTTCATCCCGTGGTCGGAGGGGTCACGCCGTAGAAGGGACGCAGCTCGAGCCACTCGTGGATCGGCGCGCCGTCCTTGCCGGGCGCGGCCGAGAGCTCACCGGCGAGCTCGATCGCCCGTTCGGGGCTCTCCACGTCGATGATCATCCAGCCGGCGATGAGGTCCTTGGTCTCGGCGAACGGCCCGTCGGTGACAGGTGGCCGTCCCTCCCCGCCGTAGCGCACCCAGAGGCCCTCGGGTGCCAGGGCCTGGGAGTCGACGTACTCGCCGGAGCGGGTGAGCCGGTCCGCGAAGTCGTTCATGTACGCCAGGTGGGCGTCGACCTCCTCGGGGCTCCACCGGTCCATCGGGACGTCGTTCACCCCGGCGGGAGCGCCGCGGTAGTGCTTCAGCAGAAGGTACTTGGCCATGAGGTCTCTCCTTCGAGCGGTGCGGCCCATTGTGGCCGCGTGCACCCCGGGGACGGAACCGGCCGACGGTTCTCGACATCGTGCGGCAGAACTTCCCGCAGCGCTCAGGAGCGCTCGTGCTCCTCGAGCACCTCGTCGAGGATCTCCGCGGTGTCACGGAGCCGGGCGATCTCCTGCGCGAGCCGCTCCCGGTGGGCGCGCAGCGCGGTGAGGGAGGCGGTGGTGTCGCGCAGCCCGAGCAGGGCGGGCATCACCGGCGCGATCTCGTTGCTGGACAGCCCCGCGGCGAACAGCCGCTGCACCAGCAGCACCCGATCCACCGCCTCGGCGTCGAAGCGCCGATGCCCGGCGGGGGTGCGGAGCGGTGCGAGCAGGCCCTGCTCCTCGTAGTAGCGCAGGGATCGCGGGCTCACACCGGTGCGAGAGGAGAGCTCGCCGATGCTCAGCCCACTCTCCCGCTCGGACGTCACACGGGTGTCAACAGCGGTCATGACCGCACTGTACGGCCCGGGCTGCGCAGAGCCGCGCAGGTCAGGGGCGTGTCGGCGAAGCTGACACCGATGTGAGGGCGCGAGAGATGCTCAGGCCAGCGGGTTGGGTTGCGGCGGCAGGGCCTCGACGATCGGGTGGTCCTTGTCGATCACGCCCATCTTCGCCGCCCCACCGGGGGCGCCCAGGTCGTCGAAGAAGTCGACGTTGGCGTCGTAGTACTCCGCCCACTGGTCCGGGGTGTCGTCCTCGTAGAAGATCGCCTCGACCGGGCAGACGGGCTCGCACGCGCCGCAGTCCACACACTCGTCCGGTTGGATGTACAGCATCCGGTTGCCCTCGTAGATGCAGTCCACCGGGCATTCGTCCACGCAGGCGCGGTCCTTGACGTCCACGCACGGCAGGGCGATCACGTAGGTCATGGGGGAGGTCCTTCCTGAGGGGTCTGCCAGGAGCGTAGGATCTCAAGCGCACTTGAGGTCAACATGTCAGGAGGACCGTGAACGCCCCGCACGAGCCCGACGACCTGATGACCATCGGCGAGATGAGCGCCCGCACCGGCGTGGCCGCCTCCGCCCTGCGCTACTACGAGGACCTCGGCCTGATCAGCTCCGTGCGCACCGGCGGCAACCAGCGCCGCTACCCGCGCCACATGCTGCGTCGGGTCTCCCTGATCGCCGTGGCCAAGCGGCTGGGGATGCCGCTGTCCGATGTGCAGGAGGCGTTCGGCGAGGTCCCGATGGAGTACACCCCTTCGCACGCCGACTGGCAGAAGGCGTCGAGGCGCTGGAAGAAGAAGCTCGAGGAGCGCCGCCGCGCGATCGAACGGCTCGAGCACGAACTCACCGGCTGCATCGGCTGCGGGTGCCTGTCGCTCAAGGCCTGCGCCCTGCTGAACCCCGATGACGCCCTCGCCGCGACCGGCGCCGGCCCGAGGCGTCTCGAGGACGTCGTCGAGGACGACGACGCCGTCGGTGACGATCTGTGACCACACGCATTGACCTCAAGTGCACATGAGGTCCTATGGTCGCGACATACGCCTGATGCCTACCCCACGAAAGGACAGATGATGGCTGAATACACCCTTCCCGATCTCGACTACGACTACGGTGCGCTGGCCCCGTCGATCTCCGGCCGGATCATGGAGCTGCATCACTCCAAGCACCACGCGACGTATGTCAAGGGCGCGAACACGGCGCTGGAGAAGCTGGCTGCGGCGCGGGAGGCGGAG